>JBFGKX010000056.1:0-12418 GCA_041576455.1 Paenisporosarcina sp.
AATAAGTGTTTCTGCATCTCCTAAACTAACAGCGATTTTAATCAGTTGTAAGGCATTCATTAAATATTGAGCGACTTCTTTATTCCCTTGAATGGTAAATGAAATTAATCCCCCGCCGATCTTCATTTGTTTTTTAGCAATTTCATATTGGGGATGAGAGGAATCAAATGGATAATATATTTCTTTAACTCGTTTAGACGACTTTAAAAACTCGACAAGTTTTTGAGCATTTTCTGAATGCCGATCCATTCGCACATGAAGTGTCTTCAATCCTCTTAAAATTAACCATGCATCAAATGGAGAAATAATCCCTCCAACATCTTTTTGAACTGTCATGCGAATTGTTAACATATCGTCGGTATCATTTCCTATTAATAACCCTGCAATTACGTCTCCATGCCCATTAATATACTTTGTAGCGCTATGCACTACGTAATCTGCACCAAAGTCTAGTGGATTTTGTATATACGGGGATAAAAAAGTATTGTCGACAATGACTTTTAAACCATGTTTTCTAGCAACTTTACATACGAGTTCTAAATCTACCAATTCCATCGTTGGGTTAATTGGCGTTTCTACATATAAACATACGGTTTCCGGTCGTATGTCTCTTTCAATCTCTTGTTCTGTCGACAAAGAACTAAAACTATGCGATATGTTGTATTTTTCGTTCATCATTTCTAATAAACCAAAGGTACAGCCATAAATCCCTCTCGAACATAGCACATGATCTCCTGCTTTTGTCACATGTATTAGCGCGGCACTCACGGCTGCCATTCCCGATCCAAAAGCTAACGCACTTTGTCCATTTTCAATTTCAGCAATGCGTTCCTCTAAGACACGAACGGTTGGATTACCTAATCGCGAATAAATATTCCCTGGTTCTTCCCCAGCAAAACGTCGCTCCCCTTGCTCTGCTGTTGCAAAGGTAAATGTAGACGTTTGATACAAAGGAATCGACAAACTATCGTGATGTTGAGTAGAATCATAACCTTTATGAACCACTGTAGTTTCTTTATGAATGAATTTATTTTCCATATTGAGCACCCCTTTTTATGTAAACGCTTTCATTCTCATCCATTTCCATCATACTCGATTAACTATTTGTTGAAAAGGTTAAACGCCCTTTATAATATGTTAATTTCTAAGAATTCATCTTGACACATTACTCAATAATCGATACAATGAAGGATGTGTAAAATAAAAGCAGCAGTTGTATGGTCTTATATGTTTCATTTTATTCCTCCGTATATTGGATGGGGTATCGTGTAACCCTTGGCTGCGAGGGCGAGGATACATGAAAATAAAATGTCAGTTTGATTGATACATCTGGTCTTATTTTACAACAAAATAAAACCACTTAAAGGAGGAGTCTCTCATGGCTCGTTATACAGGTCCAGCATGGAAACTGTCTCGTCGTCTTGGTTTATCACTAAGCGGCACAGGTAAAGAATTAGAAAAACGCCCTTACGCTCCAGGACAACACGGTCCTAACCAACGTAAGAAAATGTCTGAATACGGTTTACAATTACAAGAAAAGCAAAAACTTCGTCACATGTATGGTGTTAATGAACGTCAATTCCGTACATTATTCGATAAAGCTGCTAAAATGCCTGGTAAATCAGGTGAGAACTTCATGATTCTTCTTGATACTCGCCTAGATAACATTGTTTACCGTTTAGGTCTTGCTCGCACTCGTCGTGGAGCTCGTCAATTAGTTAACCACGGTCACGTAATGGTTGATGGAAAACGCGTTGATATTCCTTCATACCGTCTAAAAGCTGGTCAAGAAATTTCTCTTCGTGAGAAATCTCAAAACCTTGATACCGTTAATGAGTCAATCGAAGTGAACAACTTTGTTCCTGAATACTTAACTTTCGATGCAGACAAAAAAGTTGGTACTTTCGTTCGCCTTCCAGAGCGTAGCGAATTATCTGCTGAAATCAATGAATCATTAATCGTTGAGTACTACTCACGTTAATCAATTTAGAGTCCCATTTGGGGCTCTTTTTTTGTTGTTCATGATACACTAGTGAAAAACAAGATTAGGAGATTTTTGTATGAGACTCATTTCAATTTGTCCCAGCAACACCGAACTTCTTGCCTATTTGGGGCTAACAGAGTGGCTAGTTGGACTCGATGACTTTTCAGATTGGCCCTTATCTGTTCAGCACTTGCCTAAACTTGGGCCGGATTTATCCATTAATATGAATGCCCTGGAAGCTTTAAAACCTGATTTAGTCCTTGCTTCGCTTAGTGTGCCGGGCATGGAAAAAAACGTGGAAGAATTAATTGCTAGAGGAATTCCCCACCTTGTATTAAATCCTCAAAGTTTGGATGATATTGCAAGAGATTTACTAACGGTCGGCAATGCCTGTGGGATCACTAAAACAGCCGAGAAAGTCGTTACTCGTTACCGAACGTTTGTAAATGAAATGAAAAGTTGTGCATCGACCATTACAACTTCCCCAGAACTATACTGGGAGTGGTGGCCAAAACCAATATTTACACCTGGTCACATTAATTGGTTAACAGAAATCAGTGAAATTTCAGGCGGACGCAACGTCTTTCGCGATGTGGAATTGGCAAGTGTTCAAACAGATTGGGATGATGTTATGAGACGAAATCCTGACTACATCTTTTTAGCTTGGGTTGGAGTTGCACAAGCGAAAGTAAATACCAAAGTTGTTGAAAAACGCATTGGTTTTGAGAATCTCTCAGATCAACAAAAAAGTCGTATTTATGTCATGGAAGAAGAATTGTATTGTAGACCTTCTCCTCGGTTACTTGAAGGGGCTTTCAAACTTGCAACTATTCTCCACCCAAAAGTATATGAGCGTTTATCTCTCCCAACCTGGATAACGAAGATTCACTAAATAAAAGATGCCCATAGAGAGATAAAATCTCTGTACGGGCATCTTTTTGCGTTCTATCGCATGTTTAAATAATTAGTTGTAAATTTTGGAGTTTTAGTTGTAATTTTTGGTGATTTAGTTGTAAAAAAACACCGTTTAGTTGTAAACGCAAAATTTTATTAGCTCATTCAAACAAATTTCACCATGTGATACTTTTTCTTCCCACGACGAACAATTGCAAATGAATTGTCTAAGCGATCTGCATCGCTTACGATATGATCGACAGCCGTTAACTTTTCTCCATTAAACGAAATGGCACCATTGGTAACATCTTCACGCGCTTGACGTTTTGAGGGAGAAACACCCGCTTCTACTAATAAATCTACGATGTTTTTATCTTCTTTTGCCATTTCAATCGATGGCACATCTTTGAATACTTCTCTCATTTCTCCTGAAGAAAGTGCCTTTAAATCTCCACTGAATAAAGCTTGCGTTATGCGAACAGCATTGTCCAATGCATCTTGTCCGTGAATTAAACGTGTCATTTCTTCAGCCAATGCTCTTTGCGCTTTGCGAAGATGTGGTTCATCAGAAACTGTTACTTCAAATGCTTCAATTTCTTCGCGCGTTAAGAAAGTAAAGATTTTCATGTATTTAATTACATCCGCATCAGCAGTGTTCAACCAGAACTGGTAGAACTCGTAAGGAGATGTTTTTTTAGCGTCCAACCAAACAGCACCCGATGCCGACTTACCAAATTTCGTCCCATCAGCTTTTGTCACAAGTGGAATTGTCATACCAAAAGCTTTTGTCTCTTCCGTATGGGTTTTACGAATCATTTCCAATCCAGTTGTGATATTCCCCCACTGGTCAGATCCCCCCACTTGAATTCGACATTTATGAGAATCGTATAAGTGATTGTAATCAATTGCTTGTATGAGCATGTAAGAAAATTCTGTGAAAGAAATTCCTCCTTCTAAACGAGAAGCAACTGTATCTTTTGCTAACATGTAGTTAACCCCAATAAATTTCCCGTAATCACGTAAAAATTCAATGACATTCATGGATCCAATCCAGTCCCGATTGTTCACCAATACTGCTCCATTATTTGAGCTGAAGTCAAAAATACGTTCCATTTGAACCTTCAAACCTTTGACATTTTGATCAATTTGTTCAGTCGTTTGTAATTGACGTTCTTCACTACGACCTGAAGGGTCCCCAATCATACCGGTTGCCCCACCGATTAGTAAAATGGGTTGATGCCCATATAATTGAAAACGACGTAAAGTTAGTAAAGGAACGATGTGTCCAATATGCATACTATCTGCAGTGGGATCAACTCCACAATATAAAGAAATTGATTCATTATTTAAAAGATCCACCATACCACCTTCATCTGTTAATTGGTAGGCCAGCCCTCTCCATTTTAAATCTTCAATTAATGCGTTAGTCATTTTTAATTCCTCCTTAAATTTTAAAAGCATCAAGATCATTTTCTTTATTAGTCTTACAACTGCTTGGCTTGCCAACAAAAAAGTCCCTGCATGATTGTTAATAATCATGCAGGGACGCTATAAACTATTCGCGCGGTACCACCCAGCTTGAAGGGACATGCCCTTCCGCTCTTAAAACACAGTAACGTTGTGTTGACGTTTGAGCTCCAAACCTGTAATTCATGTATGCACTCTGACCAGCTTGCACCACCCGCTGGCTCTCTAAACAGTTATTGCATACATTACTTCGGACTTTTCTACACTCAAAATACTATATATTTTTTCATTGTACGTCATAAATTTTCAATGTCAATTAAATTAATAGAAAACATCTTATTTATGATATAATAGGACAAGATTTTAGGAGGTCGATTCGATTGAATGATCAAGTAAAAAATATGCTTAAACAATTAAACGAAACATGGGATAAATTGACGAGTGCTAGGTGGGCAAAAGGCTTTCGGATTACTACTGGCGTCATTTGGAATCTCGCAATACTATTGTTAATTGTCATACTTGTGGGTGGCGCATTTGTCGGATCAGTTGGAGCGGGTTATTTTGCTTCATTAGTTGATCAAGAACCACTTCTAGAAGAATCTGAAATGCGAAAGTCGATCTTAAGTTATGAAGAGACTTCGGAAATGTATTTCGCTGACAATGTATATTTAGGAAAATTACGAACAGATTTACAACGTCGGGAAACTAAACTTGCAGATGTCTCCCCCTTTGTTATCAATGCAGTATATGCAACTGAAGATGAGTATTTCCCTGTACATGGTGGCATTGTCCCTAAAGCCATTTTCCGTGGGCTTTTACAAGACGTGACTAACTCGGAAAACCAAACAGGCGGATCTACGTTAACTCAACAATTAATTAAAAATCAAATCCTAACAAATGAAGTTTCATATGAGCGTAAAGCGAAAGAAATTCTGCTGGCGATGCGAATTGAAAAGTTCATGAATAAAGACGAAATTTTAGAAGCTTATTTAAATATTATTCCTTACGGAAGAAATGCTTCAGGAAATAATATTGCAGGCATTGAAACTGCGGCTGAAGGGATTTTTAATGTAAAAGCGAAAGATTTAACGCTTCCTCAAGCTGCATTTATCGCAGGAATCCCACAAGCACCGTTTGCACACACACCATTTACTAATATTGGCGAATTAAAAACGGATAAAGGGTTAAAACCAGGCATTGATAGAATGTTAACAGTGCTTTATCGCATGAAAGAAACTGGCTACATTACGGAGCAGGAGTACAATGCTGCCATTGCCTATGATATCAAAAAAGATTTTCGAGATAAGGAATTACTATTACAAGATAGATATCCATTCTTAAACTACGAATTAGAAAGACAAGCAAAATTAATTATTGCAGAAATATTAGCTAAGAAAGATAACATTGATGCTTCACGACTAAAAGAAGAAGATAAATTGAGAGATAAATACTCTATTTTAGCAGATCGTGCAATACGAACAAATGGCTATCGTATTCATTCAACGATTGATAAAGGATTGTACGATGCTCATCAAAAAGTAAAAGATGAATTTCAATACTACGGTCCTTCTATAAAAGTGAAAAAGTATAATGAAGAAGATAAAGAATATGAATTTGTAGATGCTCCTGTTCAACTTGGTAGCGTCTTAATGGAAAATAGTACGGGGCGAATTCTCAGCTTTATTGGTGGCCGCGATCACCAGATTGAAGCACTCAATCATGCAACACAGTCTTACCGACAAAACGGCTCAACCATGAAACCACTTCTTGTATATGGACCAGCAATTGAATTTGGACTTATTGGAGCTGGAAGTCCTGTCGTTGACTTAATTCCTGATATTTTAGATGTTAGTACAGGTAAACCTTGGCCAGTTCGGAACTTTAATCCTGATCAAGAACTTGGCATTATTCCCGCCAGACATGCACTGGCTAATTCTCAGAATTTAGCAGCGTCAAGATTATATATGGATATTATTGACCAAAAACCAATTAGTTTCTTAGAAAAAATGAAATTCTCAGAACTTCGAAAAGCAGATTATTCCGCTCCTTCTCTCGCTTTAGGAGGGATGACTAAAGGTGCTACTGTCCAAGAAAACACGAATGCTTATTCAACATTAGCAAACGGTGGACAGTTTATCGAGTCTTATATGATTGAGAAAATAGAGGATTCAGACGGAAATACTATTTTCCAACATCAAACCGAAGCTACTCCTGTATATTCACCACAAACAGCTTATATACTGACTGACATGCTTCGTGATGTATTGTCTGAAGGTACTGGAAGACGTGCACAAAGCGAGTTGAAATTCCGATCTGATTTCGCAGCAAAAACGGGAACAACCAGTTTCGCGAAAGATGTTTGGTTCATGGGCTATAATCCCTCAGTAACACTTGGCGTTTGGTTAGGATACGATGAACCAACCCCATTAACAGATCGAAGTGGCAGGTATCTTCAACCAGGGACACGCGTTAATATGTTATGGGCAAAACTGATGAATGCTTCATTTGACATCAATCCTGAATTAATTGATTCTAATATTGAATTTAAAGCTCCAAAAGGTGTTGTCACTAGTTCTTTTTGTGCAATTTCCGGATTGGCACCCTCTGCAGAGTGCTCTAACGCCGGTCTTGTAACATCTGATTTATTTAATGCAAACACACTAGTTCCAAGTAAACCTGATGATAGTTTTGTATCATCTTCATATGTATTAATTAATGGAAAACGCTATCGTGCGCTTCCATCAACACCGAGTGAGTTCGTAGTTAGTGGTGGTGTTGGTGTGAACAAAGACTTTATAGATCGTATGTTAGGAAAATTAGGTGGAGATGCGAGTAAGCTCTTCCCTCAGAACTCTAGTTTTGCGAACCGCGTTGTCTCTGAAGACACGTTTGAAGCAGACAGTGCTGCTCCTGGATCAGTTATGGCTTCGCTTTCGGGAAGCACTCTATCTTGGTCAAACTCCGCTTCAAATGACGTTGTTGGCTACCGTGTATTCCGCCGTTCAATTGAGGGAAATACTCTTCTATCTTCTATTAATGAAGCAAGTGGCAATTCGTATGTAGTAAATGGCCCAGGAGAATATTATGTGGTAGCAGTGGATATTACCGGGATGCAATCTCCTAATTCTAATATCGTCGAAATTGCAGTTCCAAAACCGGAACCAAAACCGGAACCAAAACCGGAACCAAAACCAGAACCAAAACCAAAACCAGAACCAAAACCTGAACCAAAACCAGAACCAAAACCAGAACCAGAACCAAAACCAAAACCAGAACCAAAACCAGAACCAAAACCAGAACCAAAACCGGAACCAAAACCAGAACCAAAACCAAAACCAGAACCACCACCAGTAGAACCACCACCAGTGGAACCACCACCGGCTGGGACTGGTGCATAACAAAAAGCAGTGGAACTTATCTTCTTCGATAAGTTCCACTGCTTTTCTATTTTTTCAATTGACAATCGCAAACTCAGCTTCCAATGAAAGATTGACTCTACAAAGCTTTTTTAATTCCAAACAACGTTTTAACGTATCGATTTACGCCGTTTACTTAATCTTCCATTGTTGACAAGTCACCTGTTGGTAAGTCCAATTCCCATGCTTTTAAAACGCGGCGCATGATTTTCCCACTACGTGTCTTAGGAAGTTTGTCTTTAAATTCAATTTCTCGAGGTGCTGCATGGGCAGCCAAGCCTTTCTTCACGAATTGTTGGATATCTGCAATTAATTCATCAGATGGCTCTACCCCTTCTTTTAAAGCGACGAATGCTTTAATAATTTCGCCACGGATAGGGTCAGGCTTCCCAATAACCCCTGCTTCAACTATTGCCGGATGTTCAAGTAGTTTGCTTTCCACTTCAAACGGTCCGACACGTTCCCCGGAGGTCATGATGACATCATCAATTCGTCCTTGGAACCAGAAATATCCGTCTTCATCCATGTATGCGGAATCTCCTGAAACATACCATTCATCATTTAAGAAATACGATTGATACTTTTCAGGATTGTTCCAAATTTGACGCATCATTGATGGCCAACCTTTTTTCAATGCTAAGTTCCCCATTTGATAAGGAGACAATTCTACTCCACGATCGTCAACAATTGCAGCAGTAACTCCTGGAATTGGTTTCCCCATTGAACCAGGGCGAATCGGTAGACATGCATAGTTACAAATCATTTGTGCACCAGTCTCTGTCATCCACCATGTATCATGGATTCGATGGTGGAACACTTCCGCTCCCCATCGAATAACTTCAGGATTTAATGGTTCTCCAACGGATAAAACATGACGCAATGAAGATAAGTCATAGTCTTTGACCATTGCATCACCAGCCCCCATTAACATACGGAAAGCTGTTGGGGCACTATACCAAACCGTAACTCCAAAGTCTTCAATGGCTTGATACCATGCTTCTGGAGAAAAACGGCCTCCTAAAACGACCATCGTTGTTCCTGTTAGCCAAGGTCCAAAAATTCCATAGGAAGTCCCAGTCACCCATCCTGGGTCCGCTGTACACCAGTATGTATCTTGTTCATTTAAATCTAATACCCATTTTGCAGTTTGATAGTGTTGTACCATCGCTTCTTGAACATGCAAAACCCCTTTAGGCTTACCAGTTGAACCAGAAGTATAATGAAGAACTAAACCATCTTCTTTATCTAACCATTCAATTTGGTAATACGGGGATGCGGTTTTTATGTGTTTCATAAAGTCTATCGTTTTATTATTTTCTTCAATATTTTCCCCGACTAACAAAATGGTTTCTAAATGCGGTAACTTATCTACAGGAATTCGCTTTAGAAGTTCAGGTGTTGTAATGATTGCTTTAGCTTCACTATCTGCTAAACGATCATACACTGCGCCTTCCATAAATGCTTCGAACAATGGTCCTACAATTACCCCCATTTTAAGTGCACCAATAAGGGAGAAATATAATTCAGGTGAACGTGGCATAAAGATAAACAAACGATCTCCCTTTTCGAGATTCGTATGTGTTTTCAATACGTTTGCCGCTTTATTTGTCCATTTTTTCATTTCATTAAATGTATAAGATTCTTTACG
Source organism: Paenisporosarcina sp. (assembly GCA_041576455.1). Classification (GTDB taxonomy): domain Bacteria; phylum Bacillota; class Bacilli; order Bacillales_A; family Planococcaceae; genus Paenisporosarcina. Next base: position 9,410 of record JBFGKX010000056.1, read on the forward strand.
ATTTGCATCTTTATAATACAGCGCAATTTTATTTTTTCTAAATGAGTTAGCATGACGATCAATGGCTTCATGTGCCATATTTATACGACCTGTCTCATGCCATGTAAATTCCTTTTCTACATCTTTCCATTCAAAATTAGATGCAGTTTCGTCGTAGTTCTGGAGTAAATAATCTCCTTGAACGACTGGAAGTGCTTTTGTTTTCATGTCATCCACCCTCTCAATTACGATTCAATTATTAGTTTACATTAAATTGAAAGTAAATAGCGAATATTTTTTCTTTTTTGAATATAAGAAGTTGAAATGTCTTGAAAACGTTTTCCTTCTGTTCATTTGATGTATAATAGATGTAATTGTAATTCATTTCGGGTGGTGTACTTATGGAACATAAAAAAATTTATAATGCGATGGAAGTAAAAACAAAACATGGCTACTTAATTATTGAGGGGCCAATTTCTTCAAATGATATTGCACGATATGATTTTCATGAAGATTTAGTTGCATTTCGCCCTCCTGCTCAACAGCATAAAGCAATCATTGAAATTGCCAAGTTGCCTGAAGGCCGAATCATCATCGTACGAGATCATATGACAATTGTCGGCTACACAACTTTTCTATATCCTGACCCTCTTGAAAGATGGTCTAAAGGACAAATGGAGAATTTAATTGAGTTAGGGGCGATTGAAGTAATTCCTAAGTACCGCGGAACAGGAGTCGGAAAAGGTTTACTACATGTCTCCATGATGGATGACGCAATGGAGGACTATATTACGATAACGACAGAGTACTATTGGCATTGGGATTTAAAAGGGACTGGTTTAAATGTGTGGGAGTACCGAAAAGTTATGGAAAAAATGATGAATGCTGGTGGGTTAGAATACTTTGCGACCGATGACCCAGAAATCAGCTCTCATCCTGCCAATTGTTTAATGGCGAAGATTGGTAATCGAATTGATAATGATTCCATTCAACGATTCGATCAATTGCGCTTTATGAATCGTTTTATGTATTAATCTGTAAAGGAGTTCTTAAACGATGCTTTTGGAACAAATGATGAAAACAAATGTCTTAAGTTTACAACCTTCTCATTCTCTTAAAGATGCTATTACTTTATTACAAGAAAATAAAATTCGTCACTTGCCGATTACTAATGAAGCTGGATCCGTAGTTGGGATCTTAACAGATCGGGATATTAAAAAAGCAATTCCCTCCTATTTAGGGGAAGATCAACACAATATATATGAAACTAAAATTGAAGAGATTATGACCAAAAATCCAATCATAGGGCATCCACTTGATTTTGTTGAAGAAGTCGCAACTATTTTTTACGATCAACAAATTGGGTGTTTGCCCATTGTTAGTGGAGAGAAATTAGTTGGGATTGTTACAGAAACCGACTTATTGTATAAATACATTGAACTAACCGGGGCTCACCAGCCAGGTTCTCAAATCGAAGTACGTGTGCCAAATCGGCCGGGAATTTTATATGAAGTCTCTAAAGTATTCCATGATCATCATGCAAACGTTTTAAGTGTTCTCGTTTATCCAGACTTACAACATGACGATAATAAGATTTTAGTATTCAGAGTGAAAACAATGAATCCATTAGGAATTATTGAAGATATACGTAAAGAAGGTTTCGATGTGCTATGGCCAAATATGCCGGGAATGACAACTTAAAAAAACACGCTGTTTATATTTATTCAGATAATCAGTTAGGATATAAATTCTCAGACAAACATCCGTTTAATCAAAAGAGACTCGTCTTAACCACTGATTTATTACGAAAAATGAATGCGCTTACAGATGAAGATATTGTCATGCCTCGCTTGGCAACAGACGAAGAATTATTGCTCGCACATGATGCGAAATATATTGAAATCGTAAAGCAAGCAAGTCACGGTTTGGTGACTTCTGCTCAAACAGAAAGTTATGGTATTGGAACGGATGATACGCCCATATTCCCGAACATGCATGAGGCAAGTGCTAGGCTTGTTGGCGGTACATTAACTGCCGTTGATTATGTCATGGAAAATAAGGCTACACATGCACTTAATTTAGGTGGTGGTCTACATCATGGCTTTCATGGTCGAGCATCCGGCTTTTGTGTCTATAATGATAGTTCTGTCGCCATTAAATACATTCAAAAAAAATACAAAGCACGTGTGCTCTATATTGACACAGATGCACATCACGGGGATGGCGTGCAATGGACTTTTTACGAAGACCCAGATGTATGTACAATTTCGATTCATGAAACAGGTCGTTATTTGTTCCCAGGAACAGGAAGTGTTACAGAAAGAGGTTCCGGACAAGGCTATGGAACATCTTTTAATCTGCCAATTGATGCATTTACAGAAGATGACTCTTTCTTAGAGCTCTATATGACTGCTTTTCGAGAAATTGCTGCACATTTTAAACCAGACATCATCATTAGTCAAAACGGCGTAGATGCCCATTATTTAGATCCTCTCACTCATTTATATGGAACGATGAAAATCTTTCAAGAGATTCCGAAACTCGCACATCAACTTGCCCATGAATTTTGTGATGGCAAATGGATTGCTGTTGGGGGTGGAGGTTATGATATTTGGCGAGTAGTACCTAGAGCCTGGTCATTATTATGGATGGAAATGAACAGTATCCCTACACCCAAAGGAGATTTGCCGAAAAAATGGCTCGAACAATGGCAACCAGAATCTCCGGTATCATTAATCCCTACATGGGAAGATCCAGCAAATCTATATGAGCCTATCCCCCGTAAACAAGAAATTACGGAGAAAAATAAACAAATACTTCATAAAGCGCTTTATTCCATACGCGACAAGTAAAAAAGGAGTGGCTGTCCCAAAAGTCATGAGAAGTGACTTTTAGGAGCAGCCCCTTTTTGCATTTATGAGAAATGGCTGATGTCCATTCCGACGGACGCTTTCCGCGGGCACGGCCTCAGCCGGCTGCGCCGTCTTCACCACGCGCTGTTCCCGCAGGAGTCGCCGTCTCCATGCCCAT
>JBFGKX010000057.1:0-12231 GCA_041576455.1 Paenisporosarcina sp.
CCGATAGTCCCCATGCTGACATGGTCCTCTTGATTGGCAGATGAGGGAATGGAATCTACAGATGCTGGATGTGCCAATGTTTTGTTCTCCGAAACTAAACTTGCTGCTGCATATTGCAAAATCATTGCGCCCGACTGAAGCCCTGGTTGTGGACTGAGAAATGGCGGTAGTCCTTCATTTAATTGAGGATTTACAAGACGTTCAATTCGACGTTCTGAAACACTCGCAAGCTCTGCTACTGCCAACTTTAAAAAATCCATCGCAAAGGCAATCGGCTGTCCATGAAAATTTCCACCTGATATAATGACTTCCCCATCTTCAAAAATGAGCGGATTATCAGTTGCCGCATTCATTTCAATTTCTAACTTTTCTTTCACGTATCCAAGTACTTGCCAACTAGCTCCATGAATTTGAGGAATGCAACGAAGTGAATATGCATCTTGAACTCTTTTCTCTCCTTGCGTTGTCACTAATTGACTACCGTCTAACCATTCCAGCATTCTTTTCGCCACTTCAATTTGTTCTACGTACCCACGAGCTTCATGAACTGCTGGGTGAAAAGCATCTGTAATGCCATGAAGGGCTTCCATTGTCATTGCAGCAACCCATTCACTTTGGTAAGCAAGTGTTTCAGCTTCTAACCAGTTGACTACACCTTGTGCTGTCATCGCTTGTGTCCCGTTAATCAGTGCAAGGCCTTCTTTTGCTTCTAACACAAGTGGTTTTAATCCATGAATTGTCCACACTTCACTCGCAGCAATTTGTTTTCCTTCTTTCCAGACAGACCCTTCGCCAACTAATACAAGAGCTAAATGCGATAAGGGGGCTAGATCACCTGAAGCTCCAAGTGACCCTTGAGAAGGAATGACTGGATGTATACCGTGATTCACCATATATGCTAAACGTTCCAATACTTCAACCCGGATTCCAGAAAATCCTTTTAGTAAGGCATTTAATCGTAAAACAATCATTGCACGTGATACCAGTTCTTCAAAAGGCACTCCAATGCCACATGCGTGCGAGCGAATTAAATGCAGTTGGAGTGCATGAACATCTTCTTCATTAATACTAACATCGCTAAACTTCCCAAATCCCGTATTTATTCCGTAAACAGTACGACCTTCTTTGACAATTCGATCCACCGCATCACGACTTTTTTGTACATTTACCAATGCTTTAGAATCTAATTCGACTTTTTTATTTTGATATATAATTGAACGCATTTCTTCAATGGTTAATTTTCCACCTGATAATACAATCACGTTGAACACCCCTCTACATCGAGTATAAAAGTGTCAAATGATAACCGCAATCAATATTTACCAAATTCTAACAAGATAAAGTGGTAGTGAACTATCTAGCTAAAGTGTTAAAATAGGGAATATTCACACTTTTCGAGGAGGATTTAGATGGAGTGGCAATCAATGTTTAATTATCATCAATGGGCAACTCAAAAATTATTAGACCATGTAGGTTCAAAAAATCCAGCAATATTTCATCAAGAGGCAAAAAATTCATTTCACACGATTAGCGAAACCTATCTGCATGTTTTGACTGTGGACTACCTATGGTATAAACGAATGACAGGGATAGAGAAACCGAAATTAATACCATTTGATGTTAGTTCAGTTACAGCTACTAAAGATGAATTTAAAAAATTACATAAAGAAATGGAGCAGTTTCTTCAAACGCTCTCTAATGAAGAGTGGAAGACAAAATTCACTTTTAAGAGTATGAAAGGACAAGAGTACTCAAACACTCGTGAAGAAATGTTTTTCACCTTTATCAATCATTCGTCCTATCATCGGGGACAAGTGACGTCTTTTTTACGTCAATTTGATTTAGATGGAATTCCAATTGACTATCTTTATTATTCAAAAGATATTAAAAGCTAAATAACTGTGGTCTCCTCTTTGCCTATTCTTTTTCTCTGCCAATAAATTTCGGCTGTTTCAGTCGCAAATAAGGTTGACTGCTTGTCATCACAATTAATAATTAAGTTTTCATATCTAATCCCTTTCAATTGGAATTTCTATTATTTTTTTAATAATAGGGAAATTGTTTCAGATTTGTTTTGAACGATTAATCTTATATCATGTATTTATGGAGCACGATTCCATCATTGTGGCTGACTTTGAAAAAGTACGAATCTTTTTTCGAAGTTAGTCTTTTTTCTGTTTGTTTCCCTTCTATTTGAATTTTATCATTCCAACCCCATTTATCTTTAAACTATAAGTTTTGAAAAGAAGTATTATAGATTATTAATAACTGCCTCTCCAGTAAGTGCTTTACTCAACTTTCCTTACGATACTAGTAGTATCGTTAGTTGATTTTGCACAGCTATTGATTTAGTTTAAAAACAATTGATGTTTGAGCAACTGAAATACATTTGAAATATCTATTAAACTTTATAAGCCTCTTCATAAATATTTTCCAATTGCCGTAATGTTTTATAGACATCAAACCCTTTTTCCCTCATCTCTTCAGATTTGTCAGACCTTTCTGTTCTTGCACAATCTAAAATTTTTTCAGCCCATACTTGTGCAGATTCATCTAACGATAAAAACGTGACAAGTTCTGTAACCTTAACTTGTGGTGTTATACTGCTTGAAATGACACAAGGAAGTCCAGAAGCTTGAGCTTCAATTAATGTTACTGGGAATCCCTCAAAAAACGATGGAAGTACAAATACATCAATTGCTTGTAAAATATCTTCAATATCTGATCTCATTCCTAGAAAAAAAACACTATCTTCTAATTCTAATTCTTTTACTTTTCTTTCAATAGTTAGTCTTAATACTCCATCCCCAACAATTAATAGGGATGTATTGCGATTTAATTTTTGAAGTTCATTAAATATATCTAATAAAAACAAATGATTTTTAACTTCAGACAACCTTCCAATATGACCTATAACAAGATTATGATTCTTAAACAACTTCTTTCTAACTATCGATCGTTTATTCTCATTAAAAATAAATTTTTGGGTATCAATCCCATTATGAATGACGACACCTTTTTCCTTAAACAGCTTTTCTCCATATAAGTACTCTCCAGCATCTTTCCCACATGCCAAGAAATCAGTGGCATATTTTCGAATTAACCTCTTCATCAAAAAAGCATAAATCTTATAAAAAAACGTTTCTTTTTTTCCACTATCAGTACTGTGCGAATGGGATACTCTTTTAGTAATCTTCACACTGGAAGCAGCCTTAAGTATCAATCCATTATTTAGTAGAGTGTGCGTATGAACAATATCATATTTCCCATTCCTTAATATCATTTTTAAGTTCTTTAAAAAATTTGAGTAACCTTTTCTAGGGGAGTTACTATGAATGACTTTAGAACCTAATCTGATCGCTTCCTTCTCATATGTACCTTCTTCTTCACCAAACACCAAATAATCACATTGAAATTTGGTTCTATCAATAAATCTTGCATAATTCATTGCAACATTTTCAGCTCCACCAACATTTAGTGACCCTATTACATGTAAGACTTTTATTTTCTTTTTCAATTAATGCCATCTCCCTCAATCCCTTAATATCTTTACAAGAGCAGAAAATTGAAAGTTAATTTAATTAATCCAATTCACTCCCATGTAAATTTTTTCAAATAATGGGAGTGAAGAAATTACACTATAGGGTAAATCAATAAAACTAAGGAATATTCATTAAATTTATTAAAACCTATTTATGGTCTACTACTTTAAATTCTAAAAATTTTAGTCATTAGTCTTTTCATAAATTTTAGAATACTAAAAAAAATGACACATAGAACAAGTGGAATAAGGAGAATGTTTTTTTGGGCTAATTTAGAATAAGATCTAATTTCTCCAAGCTCCATTTTTACTAAATTGGAGCTTAAACCGGAATCTAGATAATGATGTTTATAAATATATGTCAATGGCTTTTTTATATATATGGTCTTATATTTTAGGTTCAGTATTTGTAGCCATAATGAATAATCTTCAGAGTACTTTTGGTTTGGAAATCTCTCCTTTATCGAACTTAAAATGACTACGGATGAAGTGCTAATTTTATTAAATAACAAATTATTGATTAACTTAAAATTTATTATGTCTATTCCACTATCAGTCAAGTCAGATTTATTTTCGTAATTAGTTAAGTCATGGAATGAAAAACAAGCATTATATTTTATCATTGCATTTATTTGAATTTCTAACTTTAATGGGTTCCAACTATCATCAGCATCTAAAAATGCGACATAACTTCCAGAAGCATGGTTCCACCCAATATTTCTCGCAACTCCTGGCCCCATATTTTTAGGTAGATGAATAATATTCAGTTTAAAATTCCAACTGGTTTTCATTAGCTTCTCACATATCTTTTCTGTCTCATGTTCATCACTAAAATCATTTACAATGATTACCTCAGATGGCAGAAGCGTTTGAACATGAAGAGAATTTAAAGCCCTATTAATGGTATTCTTACTATTATAATAGGGAATTATTACCGTAACTTTATTTTCTAAAATCCCCACTCCTTTATAACTTTTGTCAAGCTATATATTCAAGGCACCATTTTCAGTTAATAGCCTAAAATAATTTTATTAACTATGAGTTTAAACATATATTTAATCTCATTTCATTTCAGTTTTGGGTCACTCTATTACAAAAATTTGGCATTTTGTGTATGTTTTGAATCTTATATTATTTACATATCGAAAAGTTGCGACTTCCATTTCATTTCAACATTTCTTAGATTTTCATTCTGTTTTTCACCCATCTTAGGTGTTTAGCGGTTATCTTTAGTTGAATTAACATATCTATCACAATAATTTTCATATTCGTTTTATTTATTTTCTTTCGATATTCTTGATAATATTTCACTTCATTTGAATAGAAAAAAACTGCTGCCATCGTATATAGACTATTAATCCCTTTAGATATATCGCACTTGTACTTTTTTTCCATATCAATAAGAATCTCCATATGACTCTCTACCATGATTCTAAATTTCTCAACGTCTCGACTTAACGAGTTTTCTGATAATCTGTAAAAAATGAGTGGTTTACTTATATAGCCAATCTCATAATTACGGGAAATTTCAAGCCACATTGGATAGTCTTCCATTGGATATTTATTATTATATTTGCCTACTTCTAAGAGCACATTCTTTCTTACCACAACCGAAGGGGCAAAGATAAAATTCCCTTGATCAATTAATCTTTGAAAAATAGTCTTATTAAAAAGTTTCGGATTCGTGATGCTATGTTTTTTAGCATGAAAGTTTTTCCCATAATAAACATCACTACAAACCATTGCCTTATTTAAGTTTTGTTCTAAATAATTTACCTTCTCTTCTAAATTTGTCACCATCATGATGTCATCTGAAGCAAATAAAGCGATATATTTCCCTTCAGCAATCTCAATTCCTTCATTGCAGTTAAATACTAACCCCTTATTTTCTTTTCTAGATATAAATGTCATCTTTTTAAAACGTTCTTCCAATTTGGGTAACCACGTTTCAATAATTACTAATGACTGATCTGTTGACGCATCATTTATTAAAATTAATTCGATATTTTTATAACTCTGTCGCATAATGGAATGAAAATAATCATCTAAGTATTTTTCATGATTATATACAGCAGTGACAATTGAAATTAATGGACTATTCACATGGAGTCATCCTTTTTCTCTTTATTAAAAATAACATCTCGAAAAATAATCAAGATGGTTATTAAGTATAAAAAATAGTTTAGTGCGTAAGCATGCGTAACCCCTTCTAGTCCATTTTGTTGCACAAATAAAATGGTAAATCCATAAAAAGAAAGGGAAAAAATGATTTCTGTTAGTATGTATAATTTAGTCATTGCTTTTGCAATCATGAGATAAGCTAAAGTCCAGCTTGCCATCTTTAAGAAATCACCCATTAACTGAAAGGCGAATAAAGATCTCATTTCACTAAATTCTGGCGTGAATAAAATGGAGATAATTTGGTCTCTTAACAAATAGATACAAAAAGCTGTAACTATAACGAATGGAATCGTGATCTTATATCCAGATAGAATTTCTTTTCTTAAATCGTACGAGTGAACTAATTCTGATAATCTAGGTAAATAATAAGTGGAGAAAGCGGTAGTTAACACAAGTAAATACATCATTGAAATCATCCAAACGGATTGTACGTATCCTGCTTGTTCAATTGAGAGGGTTTTTATTAGAAAGTTTCTAATCATGATTTGAGTTAATGAGGAAGCAATTACAGCCACAATTGCCATTAAAGAAAAAGCCATTAATTTTCTAATATGAAATTGATCAATCTTAATATGCAATTGAAAGGAATCTTTCATTTTTCTAATAACAAGTGGCAATGTGATGAGTAAAATCATGGACTGTACGATTACTAACGCTAATAGAGCTCCAGATAATCCAAAAATAATTGTCAATACCGAGGTTATTATGAGCGAAAAAATACTACTCAAAATATTAATCATAATAAATAATTTTATTTCTTTTAACCCATTTATAATTGATAGGAGTATCGAATTAAAACTGATCAAAATTAGCGTAATTCCTAATAATTTAAAAATAAAATGGTATTCTCTCGTGTGTAAGATCATTTGTGAATAATAAGAACTAGCCGCAAACGTAATTGCTCCAATAACCAGAGAAAATATGAATGTCATAAGCATCGCTGTATTGATTACTTCATTTTTTTTTGTATCGTCTACTCCGTTGTATTCTGCCACATACTTTGTCACACCAGAATTAATAGCTCCGTTTCCGATCGTTGTAACGATTCCTAAAAAGTTTTGAAATTGCCCAATTAATGCGATTCCTGCTGGTCCTATATAAATGGCGATAACTTTGTTAATCACTAAACTTGATAGGAATTTCATTCCTGTGGAAAGACTTGAAAGGAAAACTGTTTTGGCTAAGTTCATGCTTATATCAGCCTATACTTATTTAAAATGATTAATCACCTCTATGATTTTTTGCGTCTCTTCTGTAGACTGTACAGGAGAAATGGGCAAGCTTAATACATCTTTATGGATTTGTTCTGAAATGGGATACTCTATATGGTTCATTTCCTTATAGGCTTTCTGTAAATGAGGAGGAATTGGATAGTGGACGACAGTTTGTATGCCTTGATTTAACAAAAAAGATTGTAGCCTATCCCTTTGTGTGGTTCTAATGACAAATACATGCCAAACATCTTCCAAAACATTCTTTGAAGCTACTGGTAATGTAATAAGTGGATTTGATATTAAGGTTAAATATTGCTTTGCAATTTCTCTTCTGATTTCATTTTCTTTATCCAAATAGTTTAATTTAACGGAGAGAAAGGCTGCTTGCATTTCATCCAATCGGTGATTGTATCCTTTGTACTGATTCTCATATTTTTGATGTGACCCATAGTTTCTAAGAGCAACTAGCTTATTGGCTAACTGTTGATCATTTGTTGTAATTGCACCAGCATCTCCTAAAGCACCCAAATTTTTACCTGGATAAAAACTAAAACCTGCTGCGTCTCCTAAATTCCCCGTTTTCTTACCATAGTATTCGGCTCCTTGTGCCTGAGCAGCATCTTCAATCACTTTCAAAGAATTTTTATTTGCAATCTTATTTATTTCTTCTATATCGGCTGTTTTTCCGTAAAGGTGAACCACTAAAATCGCTTTCGTTTTTTCAGAAATTGATTTTTCGATTTTAACAGGATCTATATTGTACGTGTGACGATTGGGTTCAACTAATATAGGAGTGGCACCTACTTCAGAAATCGCAAGGATCGAGGCAATATACGTATTCGATGGTACAATAATCTCATCACCTGGACCATAACCATATCCTTTTAAAATTAGTTTCAGTGCGTCTAATCCATTACTTACACCGATACAGTAGTTCACATTACAATATTCGGCAAATGCTTGTTCGAACTTTTCAACTTCTTTGCCATGAATATACCATCCACTATCAATTACTCTGATGGCAGCTTCCTTTAATTCAAGGGCATATTGTTCATTTACCTTTTGCAGATTCAGAAATGGTATCATTTGTAATTTCCTTTTGGTCGATGAATAAAATTATTTACATCATACTCATACTCTTGAAACATAACAGCCCTACCTCCCAATCCTTGTTTTTGATTAATTAACCCTTCATTTAAATAGCGCCCTTGATCTTCCACAGAAATTCCAAAATCAAAATATTGCTGATTAAAATTCATTTGATGAATAAGGTAATCATATAAAAAATCTACAGCTGAAATTTTCTTCCCCTTGTCAGTAGACGCAGTGTACTGAGCTCGAGCTACATTTTCTGTGATATACATAACTACCCCAGCTACACATTCCTCGTCTTGATAGACACTAAATAATTTTATATTTTCCTTAAATGAAGCCTTTAATTTTTTTATTTCGGATAGACTATGGACTGGTTTAACTTGATGGAGTTTTGATAAATTGGTGCTTAAGATTTCCCAAAAATCATCGTATGATTGATCTATTTTGATCTCTAAGTTATTTTTCTTTGCCCTTTTGATACTTTTTTTTCTTTGAGAACTATATTGCACTTTTTCATCTAATCGTATGACTGATGATATACCGCTACTTATTAGCTTTGCACCAAGTCGAAACAATGCATATTCATCTTCTTGTGCAGGGACCTTGGAGTAAATATAGGGTATGGCTTTATATTTAACCTTTTTTATATTTTTAGTCGTTAAATATCTATTAATCATATTAAAATAAGTAATAACATCCTCTGCTTTTGTTTCACTAAGGATAATTAACCCTCCATATGTTAACCCCCTATGTGAGTAAAAAGAATCGTTTTCAATATTACCAGGTAAAAGAGCAACGACTTGGTTATTTTTTTTAATCATTAACGAGCAATCGATGAATCGATGACTATGATATCGAAAGTAACCTGTTTTATGAAGAAATGTCCCATTTTTCGAATTGTCGATAAAATGATCCCATGCTATTGCATCTTTTTCCTCATATTTACTAATTGATAGATTAGGATTGTTCATCCATATTTCTAATTCTTTTTTGGGGACACTAGTTTGAATAAATTTCTCAGTAAATTTAGCTTTATAAATTCCTTTCTCTTCTGTATCTCGTGTAATGAATGTTCCTGCCCCAACTAATGATTCGTTTGCAATCAAGATGTAATCTATAATTGTAGAATTAACGCCAAAAAAACAGTTATTTCCGATGGTAGTATTCCCCGAAACTACAACATGTGAAGAGATGAAATTATGATGACCAATCTTTGAGTGGTGGCCAATATGATTCCCACTCCACAAAATATTATTGTCACCTACTTCTACAAATGGCTGAATCGTATTGTCTTCTAGAATAAAGCAATGCTCACCAATTTTTACATTTTCAAAAATGGTTGCTTTTGAACTAATGTAACTAGCAAGACGATAGCCTTTTTCCTTTGCAACTTTTATTATTCGCTCTCTCACTTTGTTCATTTCAACGGTCCCGATTGCTGCAAAGAAATAGACTTCTTCAACTGAAAACGTAGACTCAATATTTTCAAATTCATATACTGGTAATCCGCAAAATGAACTTAAAGTAAGATAAGGTGAGTCAACAGTAAATGCCACTACCTGATAATTTGAATCCTTAGTGAAATAATAATGAGCTAGCTCAGCTGTTTTTCCGTTACCAAAGATAATCACTTTTTCCATTACATCACACTTCCTTTATTTCACATAAATAACGAAACGAAAATCCGCTCCTTATCACTTTAGGAACTCCTGATAATCTCTTATATAATCATTTTCAGAATAGTACTCACTTGCAATGACCAATAATACGCAATCAGATGAAAAGTCATGCATTTCACGCCAAAACATACGATCAACAAATAACCCAATATTAGGTTGATTTAACTTATAACTTACTCTTTCTTTCCCATTATCAAGAATGATTGTACATGAACCTTTCACACAAACAAGAACTTGTTGTAATTCTTTATGACTATGAAAACCTCTTGGTATTTCTTTTTGCAAATCGTACAAGTAATAGACTCTTTTGATTGAAAAAGGAATATTTTTTAATGCCTCAATAGAAACTAAATTACCACGCGCATCACCTATCACCGAAAAATTTATTAGTTTATTTTCCATTCACATCATCACCTTTATACTTTTTCAAATACCAAGAAATGGTTTTCTTCATGCCGGATTCAAATGTTTCACTAGGTGAAAACTGTAGTTCATTTTTTAACTTTGTAGCATCTATTGCATATCTCCGATCATGTCCTGGACGATCAGACACAAAGGTTATCAGATCTCGATAACTCTTTTCCCTAGGAAGTATTTCATCTAAATAGCTGCAAATTGTTTCAGCAATTTGAAGGTTTGTTTTCTCATTATTACCACCAACCAAATATGATTCGCCTAGTGTGCCTTTATGAAATACGTCATCAATGGCTCTACAGTGGTCCTCAACATATAGCCAATCTCTCACATTTTTTCCATCTCCGTAGATGGGAATTTCTTTGTTTGATAAGGCGTTTAGAATGATTGTAGGAATTAATTTCTCCTCATGTTGCATTGGTCCATAATTATTAGAACAATTAGTGGTAATCACATTTAACCCATACGTATGATAATAACTTCTTACTAACATATCCGAACTTGCTTTACTGGCACTATATGGGCTATTAGGGGCATAAGGCGTTTTTTCCGTAAAAAATCCTACATCGCTTAATGATCCATAAACTTCATCTGTGGAGATGTGATGAAACCGAGCATTGGAAAAACTTTTTTTATAAACGTGAGGTTTTTCTAACCATAAGTTACTAGCCGCTTCCAACAAGTTAAAAGTCCCCATTATATTGGTTTCAACAAATATGGATGCATGTAGAATTGAATTGTCTACATGAGATTCTGCTGCAAAATGAATAATATCTGTAAATTGATACTTTGCAAAAAGTTGATTGATACAATCTTTATCTCGTATATCCACATGTTTAAATACGTAATTCGGAAGGTTTTCTATAAGGCTTAAATTTGTTGGATCGGCAGCATAAGTTTCAGCATCAGCATTTACGATTAAATAGTTTGGATACTTCTTGATAAAATATTGAATAAAATTTGAACCAATAAACCCCAAGCCACCAGTTACTAAAATAATTTTTTTCATCATGGTTCACCATCCATACTTTGTTTGTCAATATTTGTTTCATTTGCAATATCCAACAAGTATTGTCCATAGTCATTTTTAAGTAATGGTTGAGCTAAATCCTTTAACTGTTGCCTATTAATATATCCTTTTCGAAATGCGATTTCTTCAAGACAGGCTACCTTAAAACCTTGTCTTTTTTCAATGGTTTCAATATATTGAGAAGCTTGCATGAGTGCTTCATGTGTACCGGTATCTAACCAAGCAAACCCTCGTCCTAACAGCTCCACTTTTAAAAGGTTTCTATCTAGATACACTTGATTAATATCAGTTATTTCTACTTCTCCTCTTAATGAAGGCTTAATTCTCTTGGCTATTTCAACAACTTTATTATCATAAAAATAGAGTCCTGTTATAGCAAAGTCTGATTTGGGATGTAATGGTTTTTCCTCTACCGTAATAACATTCAAATCCGCATCAAATTCCACGACGCCAAATCTTCTAGGGTCTTTTACACGATAGCCAAAAACAATTGCTCCTTCTTGAAGATTTGACGCCATTTGAAGCAAGTAAGGAAATCCTTGGCCAAAAAAAACATTGTCTCCCAAAATTAATGCCACGCTGTTGTCTCCAATAAATTCCTCGCCAATGACAAATGCTTCTGCTAAACCATTTGGTTGTTCTTGAGCAGCATATAAAATGGAAATTCCAAGTTCACTTCCATTTCCAAGTAGTTCTTCGTATCTTGGTAAATCTAGAGGTGTCGAAATAATTAAGATTTCTTTTATCCCTGCCAACATCAACACGGAAAGTGGATAATAAATCATTGGTTTATCATAAACAGGTAGCAATTGCTTAGATGTTACTTTTGTAATTGGATAAAGTCTTGTTCCACTACCACCCGCTAATATAATTCCTTTCATCCTCACACCTCCTGAAATCGGAATTTTATTAGTCAGATACCTCAAATAGTTTTTCATCTTATGTTATACAGAATTTCCTATCAAAATAAAAACTAGAAATTATGGTCAATGATTGGAATGATGATCGAGCTTGATAATACGTCTAATTCCTTTAAATCATTCCAAAAAAATTATTCCTGTTTCTTACTTATGGAAA
>JBFGKX010000058.1:0-12225 GCA_041576455.1 Paenisporosarcina sp.
AACTAATTAAAGTGCAAATTGTTTATAACGTCCAATGTGCACAGCCAATCCATTAATAAGATGAACATGAACAAGTGGTGTGTTTTTTGGACGATAGACTATCGTATAAATTTCATATCCATCTGACATTTTTAAGAAAGACTCACTTTTCGCCATTACTGAATCTCCTCGCGAGATAACATAGCATAATGTAATGTCTTTTAGAGATTTTTATTCAGTAATCCTCAAGTTAATATGGTTACCCGTATACAAAAAAGTTCAATTAAATTATCTACCACTTTCCTTACATTTGTTAATACTTATTCTACACACGGTTGTTTTATCTAAACCATTAAATAATATTGCATATAAATATGTACTATTAGATTTACACTACTTATTCATTAATTCTTTTTACCCTACAAAAAATTGCTTTTGTTCTATTCGTTTTTTATGTTATTGATTTTAACACATGTATCTTCTCATTAAAGCATGTACGAACAACATTTTATTTAGCGAAAACAGACTTATTTATCATTATACTGTTTTACCCAAAGCGTTGCATATGAAACGCCATATTCAAAAATACGCTTATACCAATTGAAATTGGTAATACATTGCCTACTTATTTTTTAATTTATTACTTAATTATGCTAGATTTTTGTCATTAGGAGTTGCATTATTTACAAAACATGCATATAGTTGTGCTAAGGAAACTTTTTTTCGAATGGGAAATAACTTGTATTTATATAGAATTTGATATGACGAATACTACTGGAGGAGTTTAAATGAAAGCAGCCATTTCTGTTAACGATCTAAGTGTATCGTATAACGGGAACGATGCATTGCGAAATGTTAGTTTCACAGTCGAAGAAGGCAAATTGATAGGAATCATTGGACCAAATGGAGCCGGAAAATCAACATTGTTAAAAGTCTTGTTAAACTTAATAAAAAAAGATAGAGGATCAATTGAAATTCTTGGGAAATCAATTCGACAAATGCGCAAAAGCGTTGCATATGTTCCTCAACGCAGCAATATTGACTGGGATTTCCCGATTACGGTCATGGATACTGTATTAATAGGTACTTATCCTAATCTAGGGATTTTAAAACGCCCCCAAAAAGAGCATCGAGCTTGGGCTTTTGAATGTTTAGAGAAAGTTGGGATGTCAGAATACCGAAATCGTCAAATCGGCGAACTTTCTGGTGGTCAACAACAACGAGTTTTTCTAGCTCGTGCGTTGGCACAAAAACCAACTATGTATTTTTTAGATGAACCATTTGTTGGCGTGGATGTGACGAGTGAAGAGAAAATTATCTCTATCTTAAAAGAGTTACGGGATAATGGAAAAACGGTTATCGTTGTTCACCATGATTTAAGTAAAGCTAGCGATTATTTCAATGAACTTATTCTGTTAAATAAAGAATTAATTGCATACGGATTGGTTGAAAATGTATTTAAACCAGAGGTCTTGAATAGAGCTTACACGAATCAATTTTCTTCAATTTTAGGTGGTGAGTAAAAATGATAATAAATTTTATTGAAGCTATCATCCAATATGAATTCTTACAAAAAGCTTTATTGACTTCGATGATGGTTGGTATTATTTGTGGAGTAATCGGGTGTTTTATTATTTTAAGAGGAATGGCATTAATGGGAGATGCAATTTCCCACGCTGTACTTCCAGGTGTTGCATTGTCGTATATGTTGGGAATTAATTTTTTTATTGGTGCTGTATTTACAGGATTACTAACGGCTCTTGGAATTGGCTATATTAGCCAAAACAGTCGAATTAAAAATGATGTTTCCATTGGGATTATGTTTACTGCAGCTTTTGCTTCAGGGATTATTCTCATTACTTTAATGAAAAGTAGTACGGATTTATACCACATTCTATTCGGAAATGTGCTTGCAGTTCGCCCTTCTGAAATGTGGTCAACATTAATCATTGGCATTATTGTTCTTCTTTGTGTCTATATTTTTTATAAAGAACTACTGGTTAGTTCCTTTGACCCGATAATGGCTTCTGCATATGGCTTACCTATACGTATGATTCACTATTTCTTAATGGCTCTTCTCACTTTAGTTACAGTCGCTTCGTTACAGACAGTGGGTATTATTTTAGTTGTTGCAATGCTCATCACACCCGCTTCGACTGCTTATTTGTTAACGGATCGTCTATGGGTCATGATTTATCTTTCTGCAGGTATCGGCGTACTCTCTTCAATATTTGGGTTGTACTTCAGCTACACGTATAATTTAGCATCTGGAGCAACAATCGTACTAGCAGCAACCGCGCTATTTATTCTTGCTTTTATTTTTTCACCAAAGCAAGGCTTACTGTGGAATACAATTAAAAGTTTCCGTAAAAAAGAAGCTTTTTCTCAAAAATAATATGTTCGGAGGATTAATAATGAAAAATTTTAAACATGTATTTAGCGTCATCAGTGTGATTTTAGTATTACTTATTTCCGCATGTGGAAAAGAAGATGAACAAGCAACAAGTAACGACAATGATAAAATACAGGTCATTGCCACATATTCAATTATCTATGATATCGTTAAGAATATTGGTGGAGACAGAATTGATATCCACACATTAGCCCCAGTAGGATCGAATCCCCATGAATATGATCCATTGCCGAAGGATGTGCAACTTACAACTGACGCAGATGTCGTATTTTATAATGGCCTTAATTTAGAAGGTGGTAACTCTTGGTTCGAAAAACTATTGCTAACGAGTAATAAATCAGGCGAAGACGCTCCAGTCTTTCGTTTGAGTGAAGGTGTGCAACCCAAGTATTTGACGACAAAAGGGAAAGAAACTGAGGAAGATCCTCATGCATGGTTAGATGTCCGAAACGGAATCAAATATGCAGAAAATGCTAAAAATGCGTTTATTCAAGTCGACCCTACTCATGCTGAAGTATATGAAAAAAACGCGCAAGAATACATTTCAAAACTTCAAAACCTACATGAAGAAGCAGTCTCTCGTTATAATCAAATTCCAAAAGAAAAACGATTGCTAATTACTAGTGAGGGTGCCTTTAAATATTTCTCTGAAGCATACGGCTTTGATGCTGCGTATATTTGGGAAATCAATTCTGAGAATCAAGGTTCACCCGATCAAGTTCGCACCGTTGTTGATTTTATCCGAACGAAGGAAGATCCTGTACTTTTCGTAGAAACAAGCATAGATCCACGTAGTATGGAAATGGTATCTTCAGAAACTGGAGTTCCAATATTCGGGAAAGTTTTTACTGACTCGATTGGTAAGCCTGGCGAAGACGGAGACACGTATATCAAAATGATGCAATGGAACATTGATACGATTTTTGAAGGTTTAACAAAATAGTTGCATTAAACTATTTTGTTTTCCTTAGATTAAATATTTCTGTAAAGAAAACAATTGATTTTTTCTATTATAAAAGCACTTCCAATTATTTGGAAGTGCTTTTATGTTCTTATTATGGCTTATCGAACTAATCCATCTTGTTACTAAAATAAAAATTATTTTGCTGAACATCAACTGTCCTTTAAAATGGTTCTACTATTGTGTACTTATTGAGTTCAGCATAATTGCACTGACCAGTCTTTTGCTTTAACCTCAACTGAAAAGCATTTGAATCCTCTTGGCAGATAATATTTGAATAATTCCAACCTTCTCTGCGTTCTTAATTATCTTCTAGAATAAACTTTATCTTTTCCTCTTTTAAAAATCTCTTAATATCATTATGATTAGCTATTTTTTCTAATAGCCTATACTACCATTTACTATGACAATCTTAGCTATATCACTTAATTTTTTTGTTAATTTCAGAAAGTGTATTTGTTTTAATCCCATCTAAGGCTAACTTAAAATATTCAACTTACATGAAAACGACAAATAAAAGACGAATTAAATTGTTCATAATTTATAACTATTATAATCTATAAGACATTCTCTTAATTATTTAGATAACAAAGTTATCTCACTAACCTGCTTAGTTATGGTGAAAACAAGTTCGATAAAAAGCAGTATTAAGTTGTTAAATGTTATTTGGCATGCTTAAGATTGAACCCGTTTATTCTATATTTTTTATCACCACAAATTATTGAATATATTCCAAACCTAACTTTGTGGGTTGATTTATCATCATTCTTTAGTTTCTAAAAATCATACCAAAACATGTCTTCGATTTACTTAAATTTTAACATTTAGCTTTCACTGAGCCTATTTAATAAAGATAATTGAATCAAATTAATGCTTTTCATTGATTTGATTCAATTAGTATCGAATAACAAAATACATGTTATACTAGATGCTTGTTCCCTTATTTATGGGATATTTTTTCATCAATAACAGAACAACTAACAATTGAATCGAGAAGGTGAATCTAATGATAGAAATTAAATTATCTAAATTAAGTGATGGAGAATTTAACCGAGGCGTATTTGCTACACGTAATATCAAAAAAGGGGAACTTATTCATGAAGCACCTGTTCTTCCTTACCCCAATGAAGAGCACGAGCATATTGAAAAAACTTTATTAGCAGATTATGCGTTTGAATACGGGATTAATCACACGGCTTTCGTTCTTGGTTATGGCATGTTATTTAATCATTCTTATACACCGAACGCAACGTATGATATTAATTTTGACAATCATACTTTTGATTTTTATGCCTATACAGATATTCAAGCAGGTGAAGAAGTGCTCATCAATTATAATGGTGAAGAAGAAAATGACGATCCATTATGGTTTAACGAAGAAAAGTCCGATAATTGAGCAACCGCTCAGTTATCGGACTTTTTTTATTCGCGATTATTAACTTGAGCGATATGCTTGTAATGTTTTCTTTATAGATGCATACATGCCGATTGTGGCCGCACTATAAAAAAAACCCATAAAGATTCCAGCTGATAAATTTTGAGGATGACTAATAAATATGGAAATGAATAGTGCGACGATCGTAGCCCAAATAGGAATATGCATCGTTGGCACATGTATAACTAATTTGAGAATAATTAGAATAATCATGATAAATGGGATTGCCCAAAGGGCATCCCAAACATTCGTATGTATGATTGGGAACTCAGTCATTTTAGTATCTCCTCTAGCCTTTTTAAGTAGCATTGCCATAAGTTCTAAACTATAATCAATTCTCTTTTGTCCATGAATCGATGTGATAAAAGAAAAGAGACCACTTAAATGATAAAAGGTAGTGACCCCTTAAAGTTAGAGTTTTATTTATGCAGCTGATTGGTTGGCATGAGTTCGGTATTTTACTGGACTCATGCCGGCCAGTTTTTGTTTAATCCGTTCATGGTTATAGTAAGAGATGTAACGTTCAATGTTCTTCCTCAATTCTTCATACGACATTAATTCCTCACCGTAAAACACTTCTTGCTTTAGTAAGCCAAAGAAATTTTCCATCGTCGCATTATCTGCACACGTTGCTTTTTGAGACATGCTCTGAAAAATTTTGTTCGTTTTTAATGTTTTCACCCATTTACTATGCTGGTAATGCCAGCCTTGATCAGAGTGAATCGTTGTTCGAAAGGTGGCTTCCTTTTTAATGATTCTAATCGCTTGATTTAGTTGCGCTAAAACAAAATCCAATGTTGGTCTTTTCAAAATCCCGCAAGAAATAATTTCGTCATTATAGAGGTCTAGAATCGGACTTAAATACAGCTTTTCATCGCCTGTACATTTAAACTCCGTTACATCGGTTACGAGTTTTTGAAGACGATAAGGTGTCGTAAACTTACGGTTTAAACGGTTTATAGCCACTTTTCTAACTTTCCCTGTATAGGAATTATAACGAGATTTACGTTTGAACTTCATACACTTTAAATTCAGTTCCCCCATAATTCATTGTATTTTTTATGGTTAATAACATAACAATGCACTCGTAATTCCAAGTAAATCCGGCGATAACCATACCTTCCTTTGTGTTTCTGAAAAAGGGCTGTAATTAACGCCTTCCATTCTTGATTTGAATCTTCATTGTTCAATTATTTGATGTGATAATGGTACGTCGCTTCTGGAATATCAACTTGTTTCAATACATCTATTAATCGGAATCCTTCTTCTCTGAGTTCGAATGCCAGCGCTGCTTGTGCTTTTCGAGATAAGCGTCCGGATTCTCCCGAAAAGCTTTCAACTTTTTAAATAGGCGACCTCAAGACGAAGTAGCTCAACTTTACGTTCTAATTGTTATTCACGAGATTCTGTACTTTCTTGTTTTACAGATTTGATTTTAAGGATTTTTGACATAGGAGGCCGTCCCTTCACTTTTTCTTTCAGACCTCCTACCTCTTCTTATAAAAATTTACTGTTCCAATTCGCTATTAACGGTGAATTATTCATGTCAAATTGAATCGCTGTGTCTTGATAGGAAGCACCTGTTTGTTTTATAAAGTTTAATACATCCAGTTTGGTTTTAACAGAATAAACATGTTTTACATTTTCCTACGCAGTCCAGCTTCACCGAACTCTTAATAAGCACGTACCCATCGTTTTATTAGAGATTCAGTGGAAATATTAAATGCTTTAGCTAAAGATCTGTATCCCAAGGAACCTTCTAAATAGGCACGCACAACTTTCAATTTAAATTCATCGTTATATTATGCCATATAAAAAACACCCCAAAAGTTAGATTCTTAACTCTAACCTTTGGAGTGCAGCACCAAAGTGGTCACTTTTGCTTACATTACACGCTTAAACATTTTTTCAACTTCATAAGTAGAAAAATGAACAATAACAGGACGACCATGAGGACATGTAAATGGATTTTCCGCTAGCTTCAAATCTACTAAAAGCTGTGTCATCTCTGCTTTTGATAGAAAGTGGTTGGCCTTAATAGACCGTTTGCAACTCATCATGATTGCTGCATCTTCACGTAATTTTTTTATATCCGGTTTTCGATTACTTAAAACTTGCTCAATTAATTCTTTCACAATCTCTTCTTCAAAACCTCTTGGAAACCAGACAGGATATTCACGAACGATATAGGAAGTAGGTCCGAATTCTTCAAGGAAAATCCCGACTTTATCAAGTTCTTGTGTATATTCTTTCAACCGGAAAGCCTCATCAGCAGAGTAATGCATAGACAAGGGAATTAACAAGGATTGTCGCTCCTCTGCTTGTACATCTCCGACTTTTTCTTTAAAATATTCATATTTAATTCGTTCTTGTGCTGCATGCTGGTCTATTAAGTAAAACCCATCACCACTTTGAGCCACTATATAGGTGCCATGAATTTGTCCAACAATATCGAGTTCAGGAAACGGATCTTTTGAAGAGTCAATTGACTCGGTTTCCCTTGGTAGTACAAATTCTTCATTGTGGTCAGTCGATTCTTTTATGATAAGCGGTTCTGATGATTTGTTGAATGTGTGCATTGGATTTGAATCTACAGTAGTTGTTTGGGTAGGTTTTGATTTCCACAAATCTAGTTGGTCATTAGCTGCCATTATTTTTTTGGGTTTTTCGCTAATTTCTGGTGCTCGCATGACCGTACGAATAGTAGAGCGTATCGAGTCTTCAACAAGCTGTTGTAACTCTTTTTCTTTGCTCAATCGAATTTGTTGTTTCGAAGGATGTACATTGACATCTGTTAAGTACGGATCTCCTTCAATATTTAGGATTACAAGTGGATATCTTTCAATCGGTAAATACGTGTGATAAGCATTAACGATCGATTGTTGAACACTATAGTGTTTCACCCAACGACCGTTCACGAATAACGTCATATAATTTTTTGAAGCTCGAGTTACTTCAGGTAAAGAAGCATATCCATGTATCCGATAGTCCGCTGATTCACCCTCAAATGAAATCATTTTTTTCGCAATGGCAATGCCATAAATGGCTGCGATGACTTGTTGTAAATCTCCACGTCCATTTGTATGAAGTAACACTTGTTCGCCATGTGATAATTTGAAAGCAATCTTTGGATAACAAAGTGCTAGTCGATTCATCAAATCGATAATATGACCAAGTTCTGTTTGAATGGTTTTCATATATTTCAATCGGGCTGGTGTGTTATAAAATAGCTGTGATACTTTAATGTCCGTTCCTTTACGCAAAGCTCCAGCTTGTTTTTTATTTAAATGACCACCATGTATTTCAATACTTGTCCCAGTTGATACCCCATCAGATGTCCATAGAGAAACTTTTGATACTGAAGCAATACTGGCTAAAGCTTCCCCACGGAAACCAAGCGTTCGAATACGAAAAAGATCATGTTCATTTACAATTTTACTCGTTGCATGTCTTGAAAAAGAAAGAATCGAATCTTCTTCGTCCATCCCACTTCCATTATCGGTAACTTGAATTGTTTGTAACCCTGCTTCTTCTAAAAAAACATCTACGGATGTACTCCCAGCATCAATCGCATTTTCTACGAGTTCTTTCACAACGGAAGCAGGTCGTTCAACAACTTCACCCGCTGCTATTTTATTTGATAAGGGTTCATCCATTAAGTGTATGATTCCCATTTAACTGCCTTCCTTTCCCTCGATTATTTTCCGATTTTTTGTTGTAAGTCGTATAAAATTTGAAGAGCTTTCATTGGTGTAGTCCCTGAAATATCAAGGTCTTTAATGGATAATAATAGCTCATTTTGGATTGGGGATTTCTCAACGATTTCAGACTCTTGATTTGTTTCATGGAAGAAAGTTAATTGTTCGTTTAACTTCGCTATATCCTCCTCATGATTAAGTGGTTTTTCGGACTCAAGCTCACTTAAAATTTCTCTAGCCCGAACAATGATTGGTTCAGGTAATTGTGCAAGTTCTGCCACATGAATGCCATAACTTTTATCTGCAGGACCGTTATTAACTTTGTGCAAAAAAACTACCTTTCCATTTTGTTCAATAGCTGAAACATGCACATTTCTTAACTTTTGTAATTGAAGTTCTAAATGAGTCAGTTCGTGATAATGTGTTGAAAACAATGTATTAGCACGAATTTCTGTATGAATGTATTCCATCATTGCTTGTGCAAGTGCCATTCCATCATAGGTTGAAGTCCCTCTTCCAATTTCATCGAAAAGCAATAAACTGCGTTCAGTCGCATGTGTAATGGCATAAGTTGATTCGAGCATTTCAACCATAAATGTACTTTGTCCAGCTGCTAAATCATCTGCTGCACCAATGCGCGTGAAGATTTGATCTGTAACAGGTAGTAGGGCTTTTTCAGCAGGTACATAACAACCCATTTGACCCATAATGACCGTAATAGCCACTTGTCGCATATACGTGCTCTTTCCTGACATATTTGGTCCGGTAATTAATAGCATATTTTCTTGTGATGTAAGAACACAGTCATTTGGCACATAATGTTGCTTGTTCATCATCTTTTCTACTACTGGGTGTCGACCATTAGTAATGGTTAAGTCTAAACCATTATGAAAAGCCGGTTTTGTAAAGCGATAATGATCCGAAACTTCTGCGAAACTTGAAAAGACATCTAACTCACTTACTTTTGCTGCGAGCTGCTGAACTTGAGGAATATATTGTTTTACTTGATCTCGAATATTTACAAAAAGTTGATACTCCAGGGCTAAACTTTCTTCTTCAGCCGTAAGTATTAGTGCTTCACGTTCCTTTAACTCATTTGTTACATAACGCTCTGCATTCGCTAAAGTTTGTTTTCGTTCATAACGTGTTAAGTCCGCTAAGTGAATATTGGATTTCGTAATTTCAATAAAGTAACCAAAAATGCGGTTATAACCGATTTTCAGTCCTTTAATCCCAGTACGTTCTCTTTCTTTTAACTCAAGAGCTGCAATCCAGTCTTTTCCATTCCTTTTTGCATCTCTAAGCTCATCCAAACGTTCATGAAAGCCATCTCGAATAATATCCCCTTCTTTAACGGATAAAGGTGGATGATCTGCTATTGCATTAGCAAGTAGGGACAGTAAATCCGAACATTCGTTTAGTTGATGTGCAGCATTTATCAATGCAGGCTTGGCACTTTCACTTAATTGTTTTTTAATATGTGGGATTTGAAAAAGGGATTGTCTTAATTGACTTAGATCCCGCCCGCTTGCTGTTCCAAATGAGATACGTCCGATTAAGCGTTCTAAATCATAGACCTCTTTTAAACGTTCTCTTAAATCAGCTCGTAAGAAGTAAGCTTCTAATAATTCGGTTACAATTTCAAGACGCTCTTCTATTTTTTGACGGTTTGCAAGAGGTTGATGTAACCATTGCTTTAATTTCCTACCACCCATTGCTGTCATCGTTTCATCAAGTAACCAGTATAACGATCCCTTTTGATCTCCACCACGAATTGATTGAACTAATTCCAAATTACGTTTCGAATGAAAATCAATGGTTAGTAACTCTTCTCGTTCTTGAAATTGAAAAGTTTGTATATGATCTAGTGTTCGTTTTTGAGTTCTTCTTAAATAGTTGATGAGACGATGACAAACGGCTTGTACCTCTAATGGATTATGTTTAACAATTGATTCTTTTGTAATTGATTCCATCGTAGTCTCTTCTATTGACAATAATATAGATTGAGCTTTTGCTAAGTCGGATAAGAGCACGAATAACTGTTCAGGAACTACAAGTTCACGAATCGATAACGTTTGCAATTCTTGCATAAGATTTTTTTCTGTTCCTATTAAAATGGCACTTGTTCCTTCACCCGTTGATAAATCTAAGTAGGCATACGCATATCGATTTTCTTCAATTTCTTCTGCTGAAGCAATAAAGTGGTTGCTTTTTCCATCCATATTTTTACTTTCTATAATTGTACCAGGGGTAATTAATCGAACAACTTCTCTTTTAACGACACCTTTTGCTTGTTTTGGATCTTCGGTTTGTTCACATATTGCTACTCGGTGACCTTTTTGTATCAATGTTTCTATATAATTTTGAGCAGCGTGATGTGGAACTCCACACATGGGAATTTTTCCTCCGTCACGACTTGTCAAAGTGATTTCCAAGATTTGAGATGCTTGAATTGCATCTTCAAAAAACAGTTCATAAAAATCCCCTAAACGAAAAAATAAAAAGGCATCTTGATAATCGGATTTAACTTGCAAATATTGTTGAATCATTGGTGTATAGGTAGTCATAACAAAACCTCTTTCAATTAATAACGATTCTTCCATTATAACAAATCCATTGAAAAAAAAAGCCGGATTTCATAATCCGGCTTAAGAGGATGAAGATGATTCACTTGAATCACTATATGAGGATGTTGAAGATGAAGAACTCTCATCTTTATAAGACCACTCTTCTTCATAATCTTGAGGGTGAACTTGAATACAAATAGTTGTTTCACCGACGATTTCTGCGTGCAACTCTCTTTCTACAGTAACTTTAAATTGCTCTCCATCAGGTGTAATAATCGCTTCTGTACAATTTGGTTGTTGAATGACTCGAATACGAACATCTTCAACACCGTTCGTTTCTTCATCTCGATAATATAATTTAATGCGCTCTCTGTATGGTACCGTTTCAGAAAATACAGAAGTTTTGGAATGATCATGATGAGCATACCATACATTAATATCATACTTTCCAGTCACTTCAATAAATCTGCCATGCTTTTTGGCCTGATGTGTGTGGTTAATTACCCAACACCCTAATATACTCGATGGGTTATTTGGTGGGCGTAACGTTTCACAAGCTTCAGCTCTTTTTTTCCCTCTGGCCACGACGGCTTTCGTCACGATTTGACGGACATATTTCAAAGATATCCTCCTCCGTTCGATTCCTTTTCATCATATGCAACCTCTGCCCATTAGGTGAAAAGAAAAGAGGCTGGGACATAATTAGTTTCAGTTTACGCAAAAAGAGAAATTGCACAGCGCACTTTCTCTTTTTGCGTTTTATTTTGAAAATATCCGCCGAGGCATTACCCTCGTAACGAATATTTTCATAAATTTGTGGCCATTAATGCGAGGCCAATTTCGTTTTCGACCTTCGGCTTTCCGCGAACAGAAAATCTTGTGAAACCTAAAACTGCCTTCAAGCATCCAAAAACTGACTGTACGTCAATTTTATGTTGACGGTAAATAACTGCTGTTTCTTCTTCAAGCTAATGTGGTACTTCAGATAACGCTTTTATCGATAGCTGTTCATCATTTTAGCGTTTTATTTGAGGGATGATTTGATGTTCAAGTAACTCGTCGTAAAGTTTATTCGATTTTTCTATGAGGGTAGCGTGATGTCTTTCCACTGATTTTTTCCAGACAAATGTGAATTTATTGGCATTCGCCTCAATCTTTGTACCGTCGATAAA
>JBFGKX010000059.1:0-12162 GCA_041576455.1 Paenisporosarcina sp.
ATGGGCATGGAGACGGCGACTCCTGCGGGAACAGCGCGTGGTGAAGACGGCGCAGCCGGCTGAGGCCGTGCCCGCGGAAAGCGTCCGTCGGAATGGACATCAGCCATTTCTCATAAATGCAAAAAGGGGCTGCTCCTAAAAATCATTTCTCATGACTTTTGGGACAGCCCCAATTTTATTAGTTAGCTGTAACTTTTGATTGTATACGGGACAAAACCGCTGCAAAATGTGCTCTACTAGTAGCATCATTTATGCCGAATTTACCATTTTTGTACCCTACCATAATATAATGATATGACATAACGCTAATGTATGGCGTGGCCCAATAGGACTCTTTCATATCTTTATATATTGTCTTTGTTCCGTCTCCTTTTAATTGAAACGCGATAGTAGCTACTTTTGCAAGTTGCGCGCGTGTTAACGGGGTATCTGGATTGAACTTCTTGTTTTTATTGAAAACACCTGCTTCTGTCAATTTTGCAATTGCCATATACGATGGATGTGTTTCAGGTACATCTAAATATCCTGGATTAGCTGGTATGGATTTGGTCAATGTAACTAATCCAAATAAAATGTTGGCTACTTCAGCTCTAGTAATTGCTTTATTTGGATATACATTTCCTTTTTCATCTAAATGATAAATCTTATTAGCTAGTAGCAATTTCAAATCCTTCTCAGCCCAATGCCCTATCGGAATATCTTTTGCATTTATGTTTGGAATTGTGGGAATTACGGGATTTGCCAAAATTGCAAGGAAGGCTTCGCTCATCACCTTATATCCTTCAGCATTTGGGTGAATATCTAATGGATTCGGTAAATAAGCCTTTGGATCATCACCAAATTTATCGTATACAGGAACAAAAGTTGCTTCTTGAGAAGCAGCTGAAAGCTTAATGACATCATTTAATTTATGTGTTAATGCTATTAACTTAGGTTTTTGTACATCTTCGACATAAGGGAATGAGAAATAATAGCCCATCACAAACACTTTCGCTTTTGGATTTAAATCCTTTATTGCTTTTAAAATGAGTGAATAATTTTTAGCAATTTGCCCTAAAGTGCCAGGCACTTTTGTTTCATCAATAATTAGAAGTTTGCTATCTGGATCCAATTTGGATTCTTTTAGTAAGTCATTTGCTCCAGCTGAAATCGTTATGGTGTTAGATTGTTTTACAGCTTCTTGAAGTTGAACATCACTTGTTAGTTTAACAAGTAAATCGTCTGTTTTATCCCCGGGCCACGCAAAGTTTTTTGAAAAACTTGCTAACAAATTTTGTTCCTGTAAATAACTAGCTGCATAATCAGCATACCCTTTATCGATTTCTTTGGTAGGTGTCATTCCAGCAGCAAGTGAATCTCCTAGTGCCAAATAGTGAATCGCTTCTGTATTTGCTGATGCGGTTGGTATGACAAATGATATGAACAGAACTAACATACAAGCTATATTTGAGAATTTCCTTTTCCAATTCCTCATTAAAATTAATCACTCTCCAGTTCAATAGCATCCTCTCATCCTATTTTAGGAACTCGTAAATTATGCAAAAAACATGAATTAATTAATTCTTCTAGTAAGCGTAGTTCGTCCATCAATTCGTTATTAACCACTTTTAACAAGAGAAGACAATTATAGTTATTTCGTAATTAATGGATTAACCCATAAAAAACTGCCTAAAGAATCATGTTATCTCTTTAGACAGTTGATCTTTATTCAGGGGCATTCTAGTAATTAGAAGTACCTCTTGAATTCCTTAATTTGCAGTTGCCACTTTTACTTGGTTACGCCCATTCTCTTTTGCTCTATATAGGGCCTCGTCTGCTTTTTCTAATAACTTTTTGGCATTAATTTCAGGGGTCGAAGCTACACCAGCCGATATGGTGATAGAAATCTTATCATCATTGACATTTATTGATGTACTTTCTATTAATAAACGAATTTGTTCTATTACTTTTAGTACATCTTCTTTACTACAAGCAGGCAGAATCACCACAAACTCTTCACCACCATAACGTGAAATAATATCAATATTTCGCAATTGATTAGAAATGAGTTTACTTACTTTTTGTAAAACGATATCTCCTACAACGTGGCCATATTGATCATTCACTTTTTTGAAATAATCAATATCAATAAAAACTACAGATAGCGGATAATTATCTCTTTTATTAGATGTATAAAATTGATAATAATATTTAAATGCACGTCGGTTAAAGAGCTGTGTTAATGGATCTTTTCTTGCTGAATTTAGCAGATGAATTTTATAACTAAATTCATCACGTAAGTCTTTCACCATCCATACAAGTAAAAAGCTAAATATTATATTAATAGGAACTGAAGTAAGGTACATGACAATCAAATATTCAGGAATTGCCATTACACCTAGCAAAACAATCGCGATCGTATTGACGATATTTAACACTAAAACAATTACAATGATTTTCGTATATACTTGCCATGATCTCGAAAACCAGTTTAGGATCATTCCAATGCCTGAAAGTAAGAGTAACGTGATAAAGCCTATTAAAGATGCTTCGGTTATTCCGAAAGAAAAACGCGCTAGGCCGATTCCACTTGCAATTAATAAGATGTGTAAAGGATTCCTTGAATACATTGTGGCAATTATGATGGGTATAAACCTTAAATCAAAAATGACTGCATTGGGGAGATGTATTCCAAAGAACATAGAACTCCATCCACTTAATATTGCAATCAGAATAAGCGTATATATAATAAGTTTTTCTTCTGAATTGACTAAAAATCGTTTATACATAAACCCTGTAAAGTAAATAATCGAAAGCAACACAGAAAAATTAATCACATAGTCTTTAATAAAAATCATGCTCATCCCCCAATAGCTTTAAGAACAAAGAATTTCCATATAACGCATAAGTTTTATAGGAAATTAATGTAATCTCATGAAAGTGAATTACCTTGAAACACGATGAGTGCTTCTGAATTAAACAACCTTTTCATGACTTAGTTCTTATACCCTACTAAACGACGAATTACACACTTCTTCACTACGATTAAAAATTTTCTCGCTATCGAGCTTGATTATTGAACTTAAGATCTTTTTTCAATGAACACCACTTTTAAATAGTTTCCTTCTTTAAATTCTTCAATCGTTTTAAAGTCCGATGGAAGCGAATATTCTTCTTTGATTACATAAGTACAACCGGATTGTTTGAATGCTTTATCAATAAACCCTTTGAACTTTGTCATTCCAAACGTACTACAATTTGATGAAGCAACTATCATGCCATTTTTCTCTGTAATGGTTATCGCCTGTTTTAACAAATCCGGATAGTCTTTTCCTGCGCTAAAGGTGTGCTTCTTAGAGCGCGCAAAGCTAGGTGGATCTAAAATGACTAAATCAAATTTCAATTCTTTTCGAACAGCATATTTAAAGTAATGAAAGACATCTTCTACAATAATATCTTGCGCATCAAAATCTATCCCATTCACACTAAACTGTTCGATTGTTTTACTTTTACTTCGATTGGCCAAATCGACACTTGTCGTTTTGGTAGCTCCGCCAAGTGCAGCCGCTACCGAAAAAGCTCCGGTATAAGAAAAGGTGTTTAGCACATGTTTTCCTTTTGCATACGAGTCTCGAATTTTCTTGCGAACTTCTCTCTGATCCAAAAAGATGCCAACCATTGCACCATCATTCAGGTACACGGCAAAATTCATATCATTTTCTTTCACGAGTAGTGGCTCTGGCGCCTTCTCCCCAACAATAAAATCATCATCTTCCATATACGTTCCTTGTGATGCAAATCGTTTTTTCTCATACAAACCTTTAACATCTACTAGGCTTTTAAGCGCTTGAATTACTTTATCCTTAAATTGATATACTCCTTCACTATACCAACTGATTACATAGTAACCCGCATAATAATCAATCGTGAAACCACCTACGCCATCGCCTTCTCCATTAAATACTCGAAAAGCAGTTGTTGTTGTATCTTGAAACAACGAAGAACGATGTTCAATCGCCGCGCGCAATTTCTTTTCAAAGAACGTGACATCAAAACTTTCATGTTGATTTCTACTCAACACCCAACCACGGCCTTTATTTTGTTTGCCATAATAGCCTTTTCCTAGAAAGCGCTGGCTGTCATCAAAAAGCTCAATGATCGAACCTTCACCTGTAACGTCTTTCATATTTTGAATAGCTTCTTCCATTATGAGTGGATAACCATCTTTTATATATTTAATATGAGAAGACTTAACCTTAAGCTGTATTGTCTGTTTCATAAAATCACCTCAGTTATTATTTTTCTCTATTCTACATCTGTTTCGATTGAAAATCATATTTACAAACTGATAAAATGCTAGCTCTTACCTCATTTCAGTACTTTCTTCATGGTCATTTCCATACAATATAGGAATGTTTTGTCTCTTAGGAAGGAGTCTGAAATTTGCCCATTAAACCACCACAACTGAAGCCTGGTGACACCATTGGAATTGTGACATTAGGAAGTCCATTGAACGCTAGTGCCATCAATGAAGGGATTACCACACTCAAAAATTCTGGATTTAATGTGATTGTTGGTGATCATGTATATGATTCAAATGGTTTCCTGGCAGGTACCCCTGAAGAACGTGCAGCTGATTTAATGGCGATGTTTGAAAATAAAGAGGTAACTTGCATTTTACCAACCAGAGGAGGTGTAGGGGTAGCTGGTATTCTTCCATTCCTTAATTTCTCTATAATCGCTCAAAATCCAAAAATCATTTCAGGATACAGTGACATCACCGTATTATTAAATGCGTTATACGAGTATTCAGATTTGATTACTTTTCAAAGTTTGCTTTTGCTTGATTTCAATATAAGAACCCCTGCTTATAATTTTGAACAATTCTATGCTTCTACTTCAGCGACTACAGCTCCATTTGAAATTAATAACCCTCCAGGTATGACTTTTGTCAATAAAGTGTCTGGGGACGTATCCGGTCCAATCATTGGAGGAAACCTCACCTCTTTTGTGGACACATTAGGAACTTCGTTTGAAATTAATACTGAAGGAAAGATTTTTTGTATAGAAGACACTCATGAACCAATTAACAAGGTTTTTCGCTATTTAAACCATTTGAAAATTGCTGGAAAATTTGATGAATGCATTGGCATATTAATGGGAGAATGCTCGAATTGCTTACCCGCCTATGGAATTACGTACAACGAACTGATAGATGATTTCCTCGTTCCATTAGGTAAGCCATTAATGACCAATCTTGCTACAGGACATGGACGCTACAAAGCAGCCATTCCAATTGGAGCAAGAGTAAGGATGAATACAATTGAACGATCAATAACGGTACTTGAACCGGTCGTAAGTATTTAAAATTATCAGACAGAAAAAATACCGATTGCAAACCGCTGCAATCGGTATTTACTATATAGAGACTTACTTTTTCAATAAAGAAGCCCATTCATTTTCTAGCCACTTGTCAAAGTCAGCGCCTTTTTCACCTTCATATGCATCATAAACATCAAGTCTCATTTTTTTGAATTTCTCTTTAAATTCTTCATAAGAATGATCTGCAGGTAAACTTTTCTTAATGCGCAGCAAAATTTTTGAAGTCCCTTTAATGATGTCGAATTTAGTTTGCTTAGGTTTTTCAACTTCTTCGCCAAAGTTCTTAAGTTGTCTGTACGCTGATTCCTGTATTTTAAAAACAGGATCTTTTGTCATTCTTGTCGTTAAGACGTCAATGACTTTACTATGTTTATATTGACCCAATTCTTCGACTGCATCAAAACGTTCTCTCCAACTAGATGTGCGATTGGCAGCTTTTTTTAGTTCATCATAATTTTCCGGCAACTCATTTTGTACTTTGTTATTCAATTGATTCAATCTCCTTTATATGAAAATCCATTTATGGATAAGAAAACATTCATGCATGGAACAGAATATCCTTTAACAAGTATTGTACCATTTTTAGAGCATGACATACCAGATTTCGTAAATAGAAATCCATTAAACCAATTGTATTACTTTTAACTACGTATATCTTCAGGGTGAGATTTAATCATATCCTTTAGTTCCGACCAATCTTTAATCCTTTGAATCGCCAAATGTTGATTGTAAGATTGATTCATCACAAATACGTTCAACGTCTCACTACTAAGGGTATTTAAGACATCTGGTTTATCATCAAAATAATAATCAAGTTGCAACTCTTGAATGATTTTCACTTTTTCCTGATCTTTCATTCCGCAATAAAAACGATCGGCTTTTACAGGAAAACCTTGCTCCATCAACCATCTTTTCGTACGTTCCCCATGTTCACTTGATCTTGCTGTAATATAGTAAATTTCGTGTCCCTGCTCTGCCAGTTCTACTAGAGTTTCAACTGCAAATGGGTAAGCAGGACAAGATGTATAATAAATTTCTTCTAAAGAATCATTCCACATATTAGCGCCTTGTTTTGCGTTCAATCCAAAAGCTTCATGAATTTCAACTTGCTTCATTTCATGAAAAACTTCAAGTGGGACATTTTGTTTCAAATTCTTATTGTAAATATGAAAAGCATGTTCTCTCAGTTTGATGAGTGTATCATCTATATCAAAACCAAATTTCATAAATATATCCCTCAATTACTTACTCATTTTTGTAAATTGGATAGCCAACAAACTTAAAATCTTTCCCCATTTTAATGATGTCTGTATCCCTTAATTCTACTGCGTCGTCCATCTGATCAATCCCTGTTCCTCCTAAAAAAGTAGGAGCCAGTTGCCCACCAATTAATTTCGGTGCAATATAGATGACTACCTTATCAATTAGTTTGGCTTCTAAAAACGAAGCATTAATTGTACCGCCACCTTCAATTAACAAAGAGGAAATGCCTTTTTCACCTAAAATCTGTACAACCTCAGTAGGATCGACATGTTTTAATCCATTAGTAGGGAAAATCGAAATACCTGCTGCTTCTAGCATTACCTTTTTCTCGAGGTCAACGTTCTTACTTGTAAAAATCCATGTATCTGCTAAATTGTCAGTGACAACTTTTCGGTCTAGTGGCATTTTCAAAGTTGAATCCAAAATAATACGTATCGGGTGGCGCCCGTTAGGAATTCGCGTTGTTAATTCAGGGTTATCTGCAATTACTGTGTTTACCCCAACCAGTATGGCCATATGTTCATTTCTTAGCTGATGGACATCATATCTTGCGCCTTCGGACGTGATCCATTTACTATCCATAGAGCTGGACGCGATTTTCCCATCTAACGTAATGCCTGCTTTTAATGTGACAAATGGTTGATTTTTGACAATGAACTTATTAAATACTTCATTCATCTTTTGAGAGGTTTTTTCATGAATGCCAACGAGGACTTCAATTCCAGCCTC
Source organism: Paenisporosarcina sp. (assembly GCA_041576455.1). GTDB lineage: Bacteria > Bacillota > Bacilli > Bacillales_A > Planococcaceae > Paenisporosarcina. The sequence goes on from JBFGKX010000059.1 coordinate 7,354, forward strand.
TTCAAGAATTTTCACACCATTCCCTGAAACAATTGGGTTGGGGTCCAGCGTCGCAATGACAACTTTTTTGATTCCGGCTTCTACGATTGCTACTGCACAAGGACCTGTCCGACCGACATGAGAACAAGGCTCAAGTGTTACATAAATCGTACCACCCTGCGCTTTCTCCCCTGCCATCCTTATTGCATGAATCTCTGCATGGGGTTCTCCAGCTTTCAAATGAGCTCCCACTCCTACAATACGATTATCATTTACAATCACCGCACCCACTAGTGGATTCGGATCTGTTTGACCTTTCATTGCTTGTGCATTTCTCAGCGCCAAATCCATATAAAAATCGTGGTTAGTCATTTAGAAAATTCCTTTCCCCCTCAACTTTTAGATGTCCCGAGCGTTTAATTTTCGTCTCTATGTAAGACTCATTAAATTCTGAAACATCGCCCCATAATGGTCTTCTTCCTGAAACCTCAAGGCCCGCTTTGTTGAGCGCATCGAGTTTTTTAGGATTATTCGTCAACAGTGTTACCGGTTTATTACGTAACACTTTAAGAACTTGAATCGCATCATCATAGTTACGAGCGTCATCAACAAACCCAAGTTTTTCATTTGCCTCTACTGTATCGTATCCATTTTCCTGAAGAAGATATGCAAGTGCTTTACTAAATAAACCAATTCCTCTTCCTTCATGATTCGCTAAATAGAATACGGCTCCTACACCATTATCTACAATCATTTGCATTGCTTCTTTTAATTGGTAACCACAATCGCATCTCTTACTACCAAAAATATCCCCAGTGTGACAGATTGAATGCATTCGAATAAGTGCATCGTGTTCATTTTTAAAGTCACCATAAACGAGAACACTCGATTGTTGAAGCTCAGCTAATTTTGAAGAGGCAAGTTGATCCATTAGCTCTTGCATATCTACATGTCCATCTTCAGTTTTCAACCAGCTGTACCATTGAAAAAGTACCGTTTCCCCATACAAATCAATTGGTAGTTGAATGGGTCCAACTAAATAGATAGCTCCTTCATTGCTAGAAACTATCTCCATTTTGTTCTTTAAAATAGGATCTAATTCATTAGAAACCATTTGTAATTTACTCATTTCAAAAACCCTACTTTCAACTTTCAATTTAATTAAATATCTACACTTTGAAAGATTACTTAATTGAAGCAATCATATGATTGATAACCCTAAGTTTTTAAGATAGCATATTTAGCTAACTTTCTGCACAAAAAGGCATTGATTGAAAAAAGAGCTAGTCCATTACTTGGACCAGCTCTTCAGTCATGTTAGACAATTTACTTATGCGTTGGTTTTTAATGCTGCACGTTCTTCTGTTTCAGCTATTAATACTGCACAAGCGGCATCGCCCGTGATATTAACCGCCGTTCTTGCCATATCAAGCAATCGATCAATCCCAATAATTAATGCGATTCCCTCTACCGGTAGGTTAACAGTTGTCAATACCATCGCAAGCATGATTAACCCTACTCCCGGCACACCAGCTGTTCCAATACTTGCTAATACTGCTGTTAAAACGATAATTAACAACGAAGTTAAAGTTAATTCCACATTATACACTTGCGCAATAAAGATCGTTGCGACACCTTGCATAATGGCGGTTCCATCCATATTAATTGTAGCTCCTAGGGGTTGAACAAAACTAGAAATCGACTTTGGCACTTTGAGGTTTTTTTGAGCCACGCTCATAGATACAGGAAGTGTTGCACTACTACTCGAGGTACTAAATGCTACACTCATTGCAGGTGCAAAACCTTTGAAAAACTCAATTGGATTTCTTTTCGCTAAGAATAAAATGGTTGAACCATAAGTAACAATTGCATGAATAATTAATGCAAGAATTACAACAAACATATAAAGTCCCATTGCTTTTATGGCGTCTACCCCTTGCTGACCAATTGCTGATGCCAGAAGTGCAAAAGTGCCATATGGAGCAAACTTCATAACAAGACCAACCAGATACATCATAATTTCGTTACCTTGTTCAAGCAAATCTTTTACTTTTTCAACCTTTGAGCCAAGCATTGTTAGCGCAAATCCAATAAACACGGCAAAGGCAATGATTTGTAACATACTTGCTTCAGCTAACGCTTTTATAGGGTTTTTCGGAATAATGTTTAACAAAGTCTCTGATATTGGTGGAGCTTTCTCAGCACTAAATTCTAATCCTTCTGTATTAAACGTTCCTACATTCCCAGGTTGCATAACAGAGGCTAATCCTAACCCGATGATAATTGCGATTGATGTTGTTACTAAAAAGAAACCGATTGTTTTTAGTCCAATTCGCCCTAACTTTTTAGGATCCCCAAGACCTGCGGTACCTAGAGCAATCGATATAAATACAATTGGCACAACCAACATAGTAATCAAATTAATGAACATTTTCCCCACTGGTGTAAAAACATATGTATTTATAGGTATAAACAACTCTGGTGCAAAGATATTTAACAAAGTACCTGTTATTGCTCCCAAAATCAAAGCAATAATAATTTTGACTGATAAATTCATGCCTTAAATCCTCCTTTTTTTAAGTATTAAATTGAACAAGAATTGCTTGTTCATATTTAATCTCTTCATTCTATTTTCTGCAAGACTATCTTTTTAGTGAATTCCACTGAAATTTGAAGTTTATCATAAAATCTATTAACAATGTAGCAATCGTTTCAAATCGCGTTTTTCTAACAGTCTAATTAATGGTCATTTTAAGAAAAGAATCGACTAAAGATTTATAGCATTTTAAATTCAATTTATTTCCCTTTTACTTATTTCTTCATTTTTGTCATTGATAGTTTCGGCATGGTGATGGTCTCATTTGGGGTGAATTAAATGACAATACTACATGCTTTTAATGTCATACAATTCTTTACCGCTACTTTCAATATCTATTTAAAAGTAACTTTCCAATACTTTACTAGTTTCTAGCTGGATTCATTAATTTTGTCTTGAATACCTGTAAACAGTAACCTATCAAAACCATTCCTTTTCAACGATATCAAAATGTTTTTCTGCCCAAGCGAACGCTTCTTCAACTGATTCTAACTTATGATCATCCTGAACATTCCAATCTTGATCACACATAAATAAGTAGTATCCACTTTCTTCTTCATATTTTGCAATGGCTAAAGCAGTTATTGCAATTTCAATCGTAGAGCCATCTTTTTCTTCAAAAAACATTCTGCTTAGTTTTTGAGTTGAGTCATTTTTTGTATGTTTAAGAACTTTTGCTCCGTCTAACTCTTGTAGTGCTTCCATAATGATAGACCTCTTTTCGTAAAGTAATTAACTAGAGCTTATTTTACCATTAACTCGAAAAAGTATTCGGTGTTTATTTTCAGCGCTCTTATCTCCTATAATGTTACTCAATCACATACCTTCCATAGGCATCTTTAATCGATAAATCATAAAACGTTCATTTTCATTTTGCTTATAAAGGTCCGGCACTACCACTTCTTTTAAAAAGAAAAAAGCTGTCCGAGATTCTAAAAATTGTAGATATTCAACCGTTGGATAATAAAGAATCAAGTCAATTGTCCGTTTTTGTTGATCGATGGATTGCAGGATATTTTCTATCACCTTCATAAAAATTTGAACGGAGAATGGATTAAAGAAATAAAACACATTGTCACTACCCTGCACTTCATATTCCTGTGCTAAACATCTTTCAAATTGAATGAAACCACTATTTCGTTTCGATTGTTGCTTGTAAATTTGTAGGTTTTCCAGCGCATCTTGATACAACTTCCCACTCATTTCCACCCCAATTACTGATACATTAAAATGATGGTGAATATAAAAAGAAAATCGTCCTTTGCCACATCCAAAATCCACAACTTGATCTGTCTGATTTAGTTGATACTTATTAAAAAGTTCATCCAATGCTACGTAAGGCGTCGCCTCGTATCGATTGTAATGTGCGGATTGGTTTAACACTTCTAACGTGCCCAAGGTCTTAATACGTAGCGATACATCAGTTTCGTGCTCATTCATCAAAACACCTCTATCCTTTATTACTATCTTGAAGAGTTGGCAGAATGATTAACTACAATGCATGGACGCTTCTGCTTTCTCCCAAGTAACTGTATAGCCTTTTCCCTTAGAACAAAATATTGATGATGAACTATAATCTGGGTCCGCATCTTTATTGTAAGAGATTCTCTCAATTGCCACCTCTGTATTATGGCATCTTTCATATCCACCAAATACTAAGTTGAGGACACCTTTTCCTTGCGTAAATGACGCAAGTTCTGCCGCATAACTCATAAATGTCGCAACTGGCACTTTACCCGTTATTATTGCTTTTTTTCCATCTGTTTGGGGGGGTTCAAAGCTCCCCTGTGCAACTTGAATGTCTGATAAAACTTTTCCCATTAAATCCATAGTTACTTTAATTGTAAAGTTGTAATATGGCTCGAGTAAAAGATTGGACGTTTTCTCCAAGCCTTGACGTAAAGCTCTTAAAGTAGCTTCTCGAAAATCTCCACCAGACGTATGCATGTTATCAGCTCGTCCAGTTAGGAGCGTGATTTTCAAATCTGTTAAAGGAGAACCTGTTAACAATCCATGATGAGATTTCTCAAAAATATGGGATTTCACAAGGTTTTGATATCCAATTGATAGATCATTCGCATGGCATAAATTAATAAAAGTAATTCCACTGTTTCTCGCAGCAGGTTCAATCTTTAAATGAACTTCTGCATAATGTTTTAAAGGTTCAAAATGACCGTAGCCATATGTCATTGAACCGATCGTTTCTTTATATAAAATTTGGGGTTCGTCAAAAG
>JBFGKX010000060.1:0-12052 GCA_041576455.1 Paenisporosarcina sp.
AGCTCATTTAAGGAATTACAACTAAACTTCTGATAATTACAACTAAACGTTAAAAAATTACAACTAAATCAAAAAAATTACAACTAAATTCAAGTCGATATAAAACATGACAGTCGATTACCACTTCAACGCATTTGTATGATTCGAAAGGTCCAATTAAACCAACACTGGCCTTATATAGGGCGTTGTTTATATTCTTTCGAGAGAAATGATTTAGCTGAAACTTGAATTCAACGAGTACCTTATCCTGAATACTGATACTTGAAATTTTCTTGCGTATGTAAATGCAAATCAAGTCGAGTCTTTTTCGTTTTTTCTGCTATAATAGATAAAGTTTGTACATAAAGGAGAGGACATAATGGGAAAAGTATACGTATTTGATCATCCATTGATCCAACATAAATTAACTTATATTCGTGATAAGAACACTGGGACGAAAGAGTTTCGTGAATTAGTAGACGAAGTAGCTACGTTAATGGCATTTGAAATCACACGTGACCTTCCACTTAATGAAGTCGATGTTGAAACACCTGTAACAACTGCTAAAGCGAAAATTTTATCAGGGAAAAAACTAGGAATTGTCCCAATACTTCGTGCTGGAATTGGTATGGTTGATGGAATTCTGAAATTAATTCCTGCAGCAAAAGTTGGACATATCGGTTTATATCGCGATCCAAAAACGTTAAAACCAGTTGAATATTATGTGAAGCTTCCAGCAGATGTGGAAGAGCGTGATTTTATTTTAGTAGACCCAATGCTTGCTACAGGTGGATCGGCAATCGAAGCGATTAACTCCCTTAAAAAGCGTGGCGCTAAAAACATTAAATTTATGTGTTTAATTGCTGCTCCTGAAGGTGTGGAAGTTATTCAACAAGAACACCCAGATATTGATATTTACATTGCGGCTCTTGATGAGAAACTTGACGACCACGGTTACATCGTACCTGGACTAGGCGATGCGGGTGACCGTTTATTCGGTACTAAATAAGTTAGGAAGTGCTTAGACGTTGACGAAAAAATGGAAAGTAATGACAATTTTTGGGACGCGGCCAGAAGCAATTAAAATGTCACCACTTGTATTAGAACTTGAAAAGCATACGGACGACATCGAATCAATCGTGACGGTTACCGCACAACATCGCCAAATGCTGGATCAAGTATTAGAGACATTTGGCATCACGCCAGATTTCGATTTAAACATTATGAAAGACCGCCAAACTTTAATCGACGTAACGACGCGTGGACTTGAAGGGTTGGACGCGGTCATGAAAGAAGCGAAGCCTGATATCGTGTTAGTACATGGCGATACCACCACAACTTTTATTGCAAGCTTAGCGGCATTTTATAATCAAATTGCTGTTGGACATGTGGAAGCGGGACTTCGTACGTTTAATAAATACTCACCATACCCGGAAGAAATGAACCGTCAATTAACAGGCGTGATGGCTGATCTTCACTTTGCACCAACAGAAGGTTCAGCAGATAACCTTCGTCGTGAAAACAAACCTGAAGACGCAATTGTGGTCACAGGAAACACTGCAATTGATGCATTGAAAACCACGGTACGTGAAGAATATTCACATTCAGTATTAGAAAAAATCGGTTCAGACCGTATGATTTTGTTAACTGCACACCGTCGTGAAAACTTGGGTGAACCGATGCGTAACATGTTCCGTGCAATTAAGCGATTAATTGAAGAACATGATGATGTTCAAGTGGTCTACCCAGTTCACATGAATCCAGCAGTAAGGGAAGTAGCGAATGAAGTACTTGGAAACGATCCAAGGATTCACTTAATTGAACCGCTAGAAGTACTTGATTTCCATAACTTTGCCGCACGTTCTTTCATTATATTGACGGATTCAGGTGGCGTTCAAGAAGAAGCACCTTCTTTAGGAAAGCCAGTTCTAGTATTACGTGACACGACAGAACGTCCTGAAGGAATTGCCGCAGGTACGTTAAAACTTGCAGGTACAGACGAAGAGACGATTTATGGCTTAGCAAAAGAATTGCTAACCAATGATGAAGCTTATGCTTTAATGTCTAAGGCATCAAATCCTTATGGAGATGGCGAAGCTTCAAGGCGCATTGTTGAAGCATTGAAAGTTTATTTAAATAAGTAGAGATACGTAAAAAAGGGCTGCCACGGTAGCCCTTCTCAATTGAATAACAGCGAATTGCAAATGGTAGTTTTACCTATCAAATTAACTTGTTAAAATAGATTTCCAGTCAAATCATCCTAATGTTCCCAAATTTGTCGACAATATGTCGAGGAAGCGTACTTTGTGAAGTTTTTCACGGGAATCAATTGACATCATTTTAGCCCTATTGTATGCTTACAAAGGGTATGAATGAGAGGGCTTTCACGGTGTGAAAACGCTTTGAAACCTTGTTATATCTACTTTCTACAAGATTCGCGGTTTTCACAAAAAATTGCAAAAACGTGAGGATCATCATGCGTCAAATTAGACGTCCTTTACAAGCAATAGCCTTATACTCGGCTATTCTCTCACAACTTGTTGGTTCTATTTTAATCGGTGTGTACACAGGTATGTGGCTCGACAGCAAAATAGGCACCACCCCGTTATTTTTAGTGCTATGTCTGTTCATTGGTCTAGGTGCCGGTGTGACAGCCATGATTCTGTCCGTTCGAAAATACGATTCAGGAGATACATAACCTATGCAAGATTTACAGCAAGTTTTCGCGCGACAAAAAAAACTATTATTTTTTTTGCTCGCATTATGTACAATCGGCTGGGGATTTACACCTTTCCAATCGGTGTTTGCTGGTTTCGCGTTAGGCGCCCTGTTTGGAGTGTATAATTTTTGGCTCCTCGTACGAAGAATGGAGAAATTCGACCGCTCATTAACTGAAGGGAAGAAAGTCGGTTCGCTTGGGTCGGCACTTAGGTTCGCATCAGGTATAGCTGCTGTCGCAGTTGCCATGACGATTCCTGAACAATTTCATTTAGCTAGCACGGTCATTGGGTTGATGATTCCGTATGTTTACTTACTTGTAGACAGAATTGTATACCATGTGAAACACCATTAATCGAATTGTGAAAGAGAGGTGAATGCATCGTGCATCATGAGAATCCAACCGTTCAATGGCTTGGACTAACGTTCAATCTATCAAACGTTTTGATGCTATCGGTTACTGCACTAATTGTATTCTTAATTGCTGTTATCTCAACACGTAAATTAAGCTTAAAACCAACCGGTATGCAAAACTTTATGGAGTGGATTATGGACTTCGTAAAGGGCATTATCAAAAGCAACATGGACTGGAGTACAGGTGGGAAATTCCATGTACTTGGAATTACCTTAATAATGTTTATTTTTGTGGCAAACATGTTAGGTCTTCCATTCGCAATCGTAGTTGATGGCAAACTTTGGTGGAAATCACCAACAGCTGACCCATTAGTTGCGATGACACTGGCCTCAATGGTCGTTATTTTAACACATTTCTATGCGATTCAAATGAAAGGCGTAAAAGAATACGGAAAAGACTATCTACGTCCACTTCCATTCTTAGCTCCTTTAAAAGTTATTGAAGAATTCGCAAATACGTTGACACTAGGTCTTCGTTTATACGGGAACATTTACGCAGGGGAAATCCTACTCGGCCTTCTTGCTGGTTTAGGATCTGCAAGTATTTTCGGATTTGTAGGCGCTATCGTCCCAACACTTGCTTGGCAAGGTTTCTCGATATTCGTCGGAGCAATCCAATCATTTATCTTCGTTATGTTAACGATGGTTTATATGGCCCACAAAGTGAGCCACGACCATTAATATAATGTTCAATTTTTTGAACAAACAACAAAAAAACACATATTCCAAGGAGGAAATTTTATTATGGGTCTTTTAGCAGCAGCTATCGCTATCGGTTTAGGTGCACTTGGTGCAGGTATTGGTAACGGATTAATCGTTTCAAAAACAGTTGAAGGTATGGCGCGTCAACCAGAAGCACGTGGTGTTCTTCAAACAACAATGTTCATCGGGGTTGCATTAGTAGAGGCACTTCCAATCATCGCAGCAGTTATCGCGTTCATCGCTTTAAACCGTTAATTTTTAAGCAAGTTTAAGTAATGGCGAAGTTTTTCTTTGACAATTCTTCGCCATTCTCTTATGTAAAGTACACAACTAGATATACTTAAAGTTCAAAAAAAACATCTTATTGCATTCACACATAGAATGAAGCTCTTGAAGGGAGTGAAACAATCGTGTTTTTGGATTACCTCGTACTAGGTGCCACTGAAGCTCATGAATCAGAACTTCTGAATACAGGTGACATCTTTGCTACTTTAATCATCTTCGTCATCTTGATGCTCTTGCTAAAGAAATTTGCATGGGGTCCATTGATGGGAATTATGAAACAACGTGAAGACTTGATTGCGAATGAGATTGAAGCAGCTGAAATCAGTCGCCAAGAATCACAACAATTATTAGAAGAACAACGTAGTATGTTAAAAGAAGCACGAACAGAAGCACAAGCGATTGTTGAAAACGCGAAGAAACAAGGCGACGTACAACGTGAAGAAATTATCACTGCAGCTCGCGCTGAATCGAACCGTTTGAAAGAATCAGCTGTCCGTGAAATCGAAACAGAAAAAGAAAAAGCAATCGCAGCAGTACGCGAAGAAGTTGTATCTCTATCTGTTCTTGCCGCATCGAAAGTTCTTGGAAAACAAATTTCTGAGGAAGATAACCGTGCGTTAATCGAAGAAACGATTGCGAAGGCAGGCGATGTAGGGTGAGTAAATCAACTGCAGCGAAACGTTATGCCTTAGCATTATTTCAACTTGCAAAACAACATAACCAATTACCTCAAGTAGAAGAAGATTTACGTGAAGTAAAAGTGGTTTTTAAAGAAAATAATGATTTGCAAGCACTGCTTGCATCTCCAAAGCTTTCTTTAGATCGTAAAAAAGAACTAATTCGTGAATTGTTTGGAAAAGCCAATCCTCTTGTTGTGAATACACTTCAAGTATTGATTGACCGTAACCGCATTAACGAAACAGTTGCTGTTGCAACTGAATTTGCTACACTTTCCAATGAAGCTCAAGGAATTGCGGATGCGAAAGTTTATTCTACACGTCCTTTAACGGAAGATGAGCGTGCATCGATTTCGACTGCATTTGCACATAAAGTGGGGAAACAATCTTTACGCATTGAAAATGAAATTGATCCATCATTACTTGGTGGCATTCGTCTTCAAATCGGCAACCGTATCTTCGATAGCAGTGTTAGCGCAAAACTAGATCGCTTGAAAAAACAACTTATCGGTTAATAAAATGAAATGAAAGAGGTGACATACATGAGCATCAAAGCTGAAGAAATCAGTGTTCTGATTAAGCAGCAGATTGAAAATTATCAATCTGAGATGAAAGTTAGCGATGTGGGTACAGTTATCCAAATTGGTGATGGTATCGCTCGTGCTCATGGTCTCGACAACGTCATGGCTGGAGAATTATTAGAATTCCCAACTGGTGTTATGGGTATGGCACAAAACTTAGAAGCGAACAACGTAGGTATCGTAATTCTAGGACCATATGCAGATATCAAAGAAGGCGATGAAGTACGTCGTACAGGCCGTATTATGGAAGTACCAGTTGGACCAGAATTGATTGGCCGTGTTGTCAATCCACTTGGCCAACCAGTTGATGGCTTAGGCCCAATCAACACAACAAAATCGCGTCCAATCGAAAGCCCAGCACAAGGTGTTATGGCCCGTAAATCGGTTCATGAACCATTGCAAACGGGAATTAAAGCGATTGATGCATTAGTGCCAATCGGACGTGGTCAACGTGAGTTAATCATCGGAGACCGTCAAACAGGTAAAACATCTGTTGCGATTGATACAATCTTAAACCAAGCTGACCAAAACATGATTTGTATTTACGTGGCTATCGGACAAAAAGAATCAACTGTTCGTAACGTAGTTGAAACACTTCGTAAAAACGGAGCGTTAGAATACACAATCGTTGTTACAGCTTCAGCTTCACAACCAGCTCCATTATTATTCTTAGCTCCTTACACAGGTATAACAATGGCTGAAGAATTCATGTTCGATGGCAAGCACGTATTGGTTGTTTATGATGATTTATCTAAACAAGCTGCTGCATACCGCGAACTTTCATTATTACTTCGTCGTCCTCCAGGTCGTGAAGCATATCCAGGGGATGTTTTCTACTTACACAGCCGTTTACTAGAGCGTGCTGCGAAGTTGAATGAAACACTTGGTGCAGGTTCAATTACAGCTCTTCCATTCGTTGAAACACAAGCTGGGGATATCTCTGCTTACATTCCAACAAACGTAATTTCAATTACGGATGGTCAGATCTTCTTGCAATCTGATTTGTTCTTCTCAGGTGTACGTCCAGCAATCAACGCAGGTCTTTCAGTATCTCGTGTTGGTGGTTCAGCTCAAATTAAAGCAATGAAAAAAGTTGCGGGAACACTTCGTCTTGACTTAGCGGCATTCCGTGAACTAGAAGCATTTGCTCAATTCGGTTCTGACCTTGATAAAGTAACACAAGGTAAACTTAACCGTGGTGCACGTACAGTAGAAGTATTGAAACAAGACTTGAACAAACCTATTAAGGTTGAGAAGCAAGTTGTCATTCTTTATGCTCTAACACGTGGTCACTTAGATGATATTCCAGTTCAAGATATCGTTCGTTTTGAGAACGAATTACACAGCTGGTTAGATTCAAACCACACAAACGTTTTAGATCACATCCGTACAACAAAAGATCTTCCTGCTGACGAAGACTTAGTAAACGCGATCTCAGCGTTTAAAAAGACATTTGCAAAATCAGAGTAATCTTTTTGGATGAATAAAAAACGATAAGGTGGTGAAATACCAGTGGCATCATTACGCGACATAAAAAGCCGAATTACATCAACAAAGAAAACGAGCCAAATTACAAGGGCGATGCAAATGGTGTCGGCTTCAAAATTGAACCGTGCTGAAATGAATGCGAAATCATTCGTTCCATACATGTCGAAAATTCAAGAAGTCGTAGGAGCAATTGCTTCAGGCACAAAAGACAGTGGACATCCTATGTTAACGTCTCGTCCTGTAGCTAAAACTGCTTACCTTGTCATCACATCTGACCGTGGCCTTGCGGGTGCATACAACAGTAACGTTTTACGTGCTGTGACGAATGCAATTCGTGAACGTCATACATCAAATGATCAATTTGTAATCTTTGCAGTTGGACGTGTTGGACGTGATTATTTCACGAAACGCGGTCTTACAGTAATTGAAAGCATGGTCGGATTACCTGATCAACCTTCATTTGCTGATATTAAAGAAATTGCGCGCAAGGCTGTTGGTATGTTCACAGAAGGTACGTATGATGAACTTTATATGTACTACAACCATTTTGTTAGCGCCATTCAACAAGACGTTACAGAGAAAAAGGTGCTACCGTTAACGAACATCGCGACAACAAGCACAACAGCTTCATACGAATTCGAGCCTTCAGGCGAAGAGATTCTTGAAGTGTTGCTTCCACAATATGCGGAAAGCTTAATCTACGGTGCTCTACTTGACGGTAAAGCAAGTGAACATGCTGCACGTATGACAGCAATGAAGAGCGCAACCGACAACGCAAGTGATTTAATTAGCTCATTAACATTACAATTTAACCGTGCACGTCAAGCAGCGATTACCCAAGAAATCACGGAAATCGTCGGCGGCGTAGCGGCTCTAGAATAGAAGTATTAAGTAGGACAGGAGGGAACAAGTATGAACAAAGGACAGGTTCTTCAAGTAATGGGTCCAGTTGTTGACGTAAAGTTTGACAACGGACACTTACCAGCAATCTACAATGCATTGACAGTTGAGATTGAACGTCCAAACCAAGAGCCAACAACGTTAACTCTTGAAGTTGCGTTACACCTTGGTGACGATTCTGTCCGTACAGTAGCGATGTCATCTACAGATGGCTTAAAGCGTGGTGCGGATGTAACAGACGCTGGTTCAGCAATTACCGTTCCAGTTGGTGACATTACATTAGGTCGTGTATTCAACGTACTTGGTGAAGTAATTGATTTAGGCGAAGAAATCCCGGCTGAATTACGCCGTGATCCAATTCACCGTTTAGCACCTACGTTTGAAAACCTTTCAACAGAAGTTGAAATTCTTGAAACTGGAATTAAAGTAGTAGACTTACTAGCTCCTTATATTAAAGGTGGTAAAATCGGTCTATTCGGTGGTGCCGGTGTTGGTAAAACCGTTTTAATCCAAGAATTAATTAACAACATCGCACAAGAGCACGGCGGGATTTCAGTATTCGCAGGTGTTGGAGAGCGTACACGTGAAGGAAACGACTTATTCCACGAGATGAGCGATTCTGGCGTAATTAAGAAAACAGCAATGGTATTCGGTCAAATGAATGAGCCACCTGGTGCACGTATGCGTGTTGCCTTAACTGGTTTGACAATGGCTGAGTATTTCCGTGATGATCAAGGTGCAGACGTACTATTGTTCATCGATAATATCTTCCGTTTCACACAAGCAGGATCTGAAGTATCTGCCCTTTTAGGTCGTATGCCTTCAGCCGTTGGTTACCAACCAACACTTGCTACAGAAATGGGTCAATTGCAAGAGCGTATCACGTCAACAAACAAAGGTTCTGTAACTTCAATTCAAGCAATTTACGTTCCTGCGGATGACTATACGGATCCAGCTCCAGCAACAACATTTGCTCACTTAGATGCAACAACAAACTTAGAGCGTAAACTATCTGAAATGGGTATTTACCCAGCAGTAGATCCTTTGGCTTCAACTTCACGTGCATTGTCACCTGAAATCGTTGGCGAAGAACACTACTCAGTAGCACGTCAAGTTCAATCTACTTTACAACGTTACAAAGAACTTCAAGACATCATTGCGATTCTTGGGATGGACGAGTTATCTGATGAAGACAAGCAAACGGTTAACCGTGCACGTCGTATTCAGTTCTACTTATCTCAAAACTTCCACGTAGCTGAGCAATTTACGGGTCAAAAAGGTTCATACGTTCCTGTAAAAGAAACGATTCAAGGATTCAAACAAATTCTTGAAGGCAAATTTGACCACCTACCTGAAGATGCATTCCGTTTAGTTGGACGCATTGAAGAGGTAATTGAAAAAGCGAAAAGCATGGGCGTTGAAGTTTAATTACAGGGACCAGGAGGGGAAAAAATGAAGACCATCAAAGTCAATATTGTCACTCCCGACGGCCCGGTATACGATTCTGAAGTCAACATGATCATTGCCAACACAGCAACTGGTGAAATCGGTGTTTTACCTGGACACATTCCTATGGTCGCTCCACTTGAAGTGGGTGCCATTCGTTTGAATAAAGATGGACAAACAGAAATCGTCGCAGTTAGCGGTGGATTCCTAGAAATCCGTCCAGACCAAGTATCTATCTTAGCTCAAGCAGCTGAGGTTTCATCAATCATCGATGTAAACCGTGCGAAAGAAGCAGTGAAACGTGCTGAAGAACGTCTGAACTTATCAAAACAAGACGACGTCGATTTCAAACGTGCGGAATTATCTTTAAAACGCGCAATGAATCGTATCAACGTTTATGAGGGTAACATCTAATAAAGATGACGGGTCGAGGAGAGCATATCTTCTCGACCCGTTTTTTCTTGTTAAAATATGTGGATAGCCTGATTGCGTCATTATGAAAATCAGCCAGTGATATTTCTGTGATTTATAGCGAGAACAGAATGTTTTATAGCGAGAACAGAATGATTTATAGCAAGAACAGATTGATTTATAGCGAGAACAGAATGATTTATAGCGAAAACAGAATGATTTATAGCGAGAACAGAATGATTTATAGCAAGAACAGAATGATTTAAAGCAAGAACAGGTTGATTTATAGCAAGAACAGAATGATTTATAGCGAGAACAGAATAATTTATAGCAAGAACAGAATGATTTATACCGAGATCAGAATGATTTATAGCGAAATCAAATCAATGACCGTTTAATCCTGAAAATATGTGGGTGAGTGGGACTTTTTACAACGAAATCGATTGGTTTACAACTAAATCAGTAATTATTACAACTAAACCATTCGTTTTTACAACTAAATGTGATACCCCCTTAAGATCCGTGACGAAATTACGAAAAAGGAGTCGAAATAATGTATAATCAAATTGGACAGCAAGCAATTTTAGGTGTTTTATCACACGCATTTTTCATTGGAATAACTTTTTATGCACTACGTGCAGTCATGATTGAAAAAGTGCTTAAAAAACAGCATGTGTTTCAAGTACAACTCTTGTACATCTTACTTAGTATTTCGATTGGTACCTCGGTATCTAACTTTTTCCTATCTATGTCTAGCTGGTCGAGACAATTACCATTCCTATTTATGTAAGCTCTTCTCTTTATGACCATAAAGATGATGGAGTTCGTAGTTATGGCCATGGAGAGAATAGAATATTACCCGGGAAATATTTTGTCGAAATGAGTTTTAACTCTATTTATCTGGGGAATATGATAGATAGAATCATTTCACTAATAAAGAGTTTTAGCATGACCGACACAAAGAACTTGTGACTTACGTATTATGTAAGATAGTACTATGTCACAATATGTCGAAATTGAGTAAAACGGTACTTGTGTTATACACAAAATGACTGTAATATGAGTAATGTTTTTATTCTTGATTACTGACATTAAACGAGTTGAATTGACACATAAATATAAACATTATAGAGAACATGGAGGGTCAACCATTGGAAAAAATAGTTGTAAGAGGCGGCCAAAAGTTAACAGGGAAAGTAAGAGTTGAAGGCGCGAAAAATGCGGTTTTGCCGGTTTTGGCTGGAGCTCTTTTAGCATCTAAAGGAAAGAATATTATTCGTGATGTAGCTAATTTAGCCGATGTTTATACAATTAATGAGGTTTTAAAAAGTTTAGGGGCAACTGTTCAATACTTCCCTAAGAAAAATGAAGTCATTATTGATTCTTCTACGACATTGTCTAGTGAAGCTCAATTTGAATATGTACGAAAAATGCGTGCTTCTATTTTAGTAATGGGTCCACTTTTAGCGAGAAATGGATTTGCACGAGTTGCACTACCTGGTGGATGTGCGATAGGTTCACGACCAATTGATCAGCATTTAAAAGGCTTCGAAGCAATGGGAGCAGAAATTTCATTCGGTCATGGTTTTGTAGAAGCAAAAACAGAGGGGCGTTTAAAAGGCGCTAAAATCTATCTAGATTTCCCAAGTGTTGGGGCTACTGAAAACATTATGACTGCTGCAGCATTAGCAGAAGGCACGACTCTTATTGAAAATGCAGCAAGAGAACCTGAAATCGTTGATTTAGCAAACTTTATCAATGAAATGGGTGGCCGTGTCATTGGAGCAGGTACAGACACCATTCGTATTGAAGGTGTATACGAATTAGAAGGGGCAGTTCACCATATTATTCCTGACCGTATCGAAGCAGGTACCTTTATGGTAGCTGCAGCAATTACAAAAGGTGATGTGACAATTGAAAATGCAGTACCAGAACATATGGTAGCATTAATTGCGAAGCTTAAAGAAATGGGTGTTCAAATCAATGAAGAAGTTGATGGACTTCGCATCCGTGCAACAGAGACATTAAAATCTGTTGACATTAAAACGATGCCTCATCCTGGTTTCCCAACAGATATGCAATCGCAAATGATGGCATTAATGTTAACGGCAACGGGAACAGGGATGCTTACTGAAACCGTATTTGAAAACCGTTTTATGCACGTTGAAGAATTCCGTCGCATGAATGGTAACATCAAAATTGATGGACGTTCAGTAATTATGCAAGGGCCATCTGAACTGCAAGGTGCAGAAGTGGCAGCAACTGATTTACGTGCAGCGGCAGCATTAATTCTTGCGGGGTTAGCTTCAGAAGGAATTACACGTGTAACGGAGCTTTATCACTTAGATCGTGGTTATGTAAACTTCCACTTAAAATTAGCCGAACTTGGTGCAGATATTGAACGCGTTCCATCAGAGTTTTCTGATGAGAAAACGATGCAAACGAATTAAA
>JBFGKX010000061.1:0-11932 GCA_041576455.1 Paenisporosarcina sp.
GAAGACGTCGAAATCCACTCGAGTAACACTCGAGTGAGTTCGGCGCGAGCCCACGGAAAGCGGTCATTTCATGAAATATAAATAAACAGTCCTTAAACAAAAGACGATTCATCAATAGAGGAAAAAGGATGTGATAAGTTGGAAGATATAGTATTAGTGGGTGGAGGTCATGCACATCTAGGGATTTTGAGTGAGCTTCGAAAACAGGTGAGTACGAATCAAATTACCTTAATATCTGCTTCAACGTATCAATATTATTCGGGCATGTTCTCTGGTTATTCGGAAGGTCTATATTCGGAAGAGGACGTTCGAATAAATTTAGAAAAAGTATGTCATCAAGCTGACGTAAAGTTTGTAGAAGATACCATTATTAAAATAGATGTAGCTAATCGAAAACTCGTTGGTGTTTCTGGGGAAAAATATTCATTTAGAGTGGTGTCATTTGATATTGGATCTAGTATTCAAAGTCTCGATGAATCAGTAGAGCAAATTAATATTAAACCTAACTTCATTTTTCCAGAAGAGATCAATCAATTTCGCACTACACCGTTTCCGATTGTTTTGGGAGGAGGCGCTGCTGGTGTTGAAATGGCATTGTCAGTTCAAGCTTGGCGAAGAAAAAATGGATACTCCCCAAACGTGACCATTATTAGTTCTTCATCTCTTCTGTCTTCAGTGAATAAAAAAGCTTCATTAAAAATTCAGAAGATAGTCAAACAAAAAGGAATTCAAGTGTATGAAAAAGATGAGATTATGAATGTGCGAGGGCAAGAAGTGATGACTAAGAGTGGCAATCGACTAGCTTACTCACACATTTTTCCACTCACTGGACCACAAGCAAATTTCTTATTTAAAACAAGTAAAGTGCCTATTGATTCAAAAGGTTTTCTATTAGTGGAAAACACGCTACAAGTTGAGAATATTCCGTGGTTATTTGGCGCAGGCGATTGTGTGTCTATTTCATCAAATCCAAACTTACCTAAGAACGGTGTTTATGCTGTGAGACAAGGACCTGTGTTATGGGGGAATATAAATCGCTATCTAACAGGAGAGAAACTAATTAACTTTAAGCCCCAGGAGAAATTTGTGTCAATATTGTCTGTTGGACAAAATGAAGGCTTGTTTACATACGGCGACAACGCTATTTATGGGAAGTGGGCATGGCGTTTAAAACACTGGATAGATCATCAATTTATGAAAAAATTCAAGTGAGAAAAAAGCTTTTGACGTTAATCAGTCAAAAGCTTTTTTGGAATCATTGTTTCTACATGTTGGGAGAGTTCTGATAGAGATTGGAATTTTTCTCCTGTTTTACGGTTAATCGCTTCAAGAATATCCAACTCTCGATAGGGGGGTTTTTTTCTTTTTTTCAATTGAGAAATTGTCGAATCATAGAAACTGCCGGCGATTAGTCCCCGACACTTATGAAGTTTTTCAAAACGAGTGGCTAGATGAGGAGTCTTAAATTTTTGCTGAAAACTCGTCTTCATTCTTAGGCTCCTCTCTCAAAATGATGGTACAGTAATTTATATACCCGTTTTTATGACTTAGTATTCAAGCGCAGGTTATACGCTGTGCATTAAAAGGAGTTCGTTAAAAGTGACACAAAAATTATTTTATAAAGATGCTTACTGTCAAACTGGAAATACAATTGTAGTCAGTCATGGGCAGGATGCTTTACAAAGATCATACCTGACACTGGAAGAAACGATCTTTTATCCTACAGGTGGAGGGCAACCTCATGATCTTGGGACAATAAAAGGTATACAAGTGAATGATGTCGAGGAAGTAGAAGGTGAATTACGGCATTATGTGGCCGAATCGTCCTTTGAAGTAGGGGAAGCGGTGGACATCCAAATTGATTGGAAAAGGCGTTTTGACTTCATGCAACAACATACTGGCCAACATCTGTTGACCGCATCATTTGTCGAATTATATAAGATTGAAACAACTAGTTTTCATTTAGGGAAAGAACTGGTCAGCATCGACTTGGATGTTAAAAGCATATCTGATCATCAGTTGATTGAAGTAGAAAAACGGGCGAATCAACTTATTTTAGAGAACCATCCAATCGTAACAAAGTGGGTAACGAAAGAAGAGCTGATGGCTTATCCGCTCCGAAAACAAGTTGCAGTTGAAGAAGATATTCGTTTAGTCATTGTTCCGGATATTGACTATAATGGCTGCGGAGGAACACATCCTTCATCAACTGGGGAAATTGGAGCGTTGAAAATTCTTAATACAGAAATGCAAAAAGGGAAGGTACGGGTTCATTTTGTCTGTGGGGGAAGAGTGTTAGAGCAACTTCATCATAAACAAAAGATAATGCAAGAAATAACGCAGTTATTAAGTGCTCCGGAAACAAGAGTGGCACCAGCGGTAAAAGCATTGCTTGATAATGGGAATAAAATGGAGAAGCTTCTCAACGAAATGAAAGATCAACTATTAACTTTCGAAGTGAAAGATTTACTGGGTGAGCTGAGGGAAGATTTTGTTTCGATCGAACGGGTGTACCAACAACGTTCTATTCAAGATTTACAGAAACTAGCACGTTTAACCGTAGCAGTAGCACCGAAGGGACAAGTAGTTTTTATTGCGGAAAATGAAGGTTTACTGCAATTTGTTCTCGCGAGAGGGACTGAAAATCTAACAAATATGAAAGAATTGACAGCTCAAATCTTAACCCTTATAAACGGGAAAGGTGGCGGTTCTGAAAGTTTCGCACAAGGTGGCGGTTCCACAGATTTAACCGGCCAACAACTTCTAGAAAAAATGAAATGTTAATATCATCAAGTGCCTGCCTTAATCCAATTAAAAGATTAAACCTGGAACTGCGCATTAATCAGTAATTCAGCTAGTAGAGATTAAAAGCTGATCATTCATTAATAGTTGAATTAGTTGATGTTTGCAATATCAACGAGAGATTTACTAAATCTCGAAGTGAGAGAAACGAGCGACCTTGTAATGCGTTAAATAATTCTAGGTTTGTATAGTTCTATAAGAAATCCAGCAACTGTTATAGTTGCTGGATTTCTTATAGTTTTATGCGATTATGTTAAAAGTGGATACAAAAATTTATATAAATAGACGTTTAATATTTAATTGGTAATGAGAGGTGGCCACTAAATTCACTGCCATTTTCTGATGTGAAGGAGTAAGGTACGACATTTTTATTGCCATCAATTTGATTTTGTTGAGCGTTGTTAAAGAAGACATCGATAGTAACTTTTTCTCCGTTACTTAATAAAAATGTAGTTTGTCCTCTAAAATCATATCCAATTACTTTCCCTTGAGTATTCTTAATTTCTGTATAACGATAGCTATCATATAAATACGACGCGACCGAGACTACTTCTTCTACTCTTTTTTCTGACACGTTAATAGTTACAGAATAATTTTGAGTTGTGCTATGAATCAAACCAGCTTTTTTTCCGTTTTTAAAATAAGTGGCGGCAGAAACGTTAAATGTTCTTTCTCCAGGCTCCGTTAATTCGAATTCACCTAAACCAAACCATTTTAAAGTGTCAAGTGGACCATCAATGCCAACATCAGTAGCAGATAACATCACTCTATCACCCACATAGTATGGTCCCTCAGTCAAGTTCACTAAAAAAATATGTCCTGTCTCAAGTCCATTTTGTTGCCTGCCGTCCTCAACTGCCGTTTGAGATTTTCCTGCTGCTAAAGCCTCGAAAGAAGTGTAACTAAATACCAATGCACCAGCCAAGACTACTGTTCCCAGTTGTTTTTTCATCCTGTCTTCCTCCTAATAATATTTTATTAGAAGTCGGTTACACTATTAGCTCCATACAATCAAAGTGTCCATATAAGGATTGTATATCATCGCTCCCTCTTAATCTGAATATTAGCACAATTTGATAGTTTTCGCCATATTTAGACAAACAAAATGGATGTACTAAATTTATTGACTCTTTTATACATTGCTGTCGGTTTTCATTTTAAAAATGGTCCTTAAATGGAGCTCAATTTTTAAAATTACAACTAAACTTATGAAAATTACAACTAAATCTAATAAAATTACAATTAAATCTAATAAAATTACAATTAAACTTATTTCTTTTGAAATCATGACTGTTGATTTTCATGGCATCGTAAGCTCAAGGTTCTAAGTTTTCCTTAACTAAATGCTGTCCTTTAAAAAGCTAATTTAATAAATTTAGCAATAAGACTGGTTATGCCATGTTCATTTACTACATTAAATAGTCAAATTCTTTTATAAAGCCTTATTTATGAATGGTTTTCAAAAGATTACGTTCCGATTATCTAGCCAGTTATAGATCTGCAAAATGTAGTCATTTCTTATTCCGTAATAAAAGTTGTAACAAAGCAAAAATAGTAAATCTATAAGTTGGGGCTTTTAGCGTAAAGAACCCCTGTTTCATATCAGCGAATGAAATCAGGCATGTCTGTACTATGTGCCAATAAATATCATGTCTTAAGAGAATCGAGTCTCCTGAACTTAATCGGCTTTAGTTTCAAAATCTAATAAAAAAAGTTATTCCAACGGTAATAAATAGTGTTGAATAAGAAATGAACGGGACGTTAAATAAGCCTAAATAGGTAAGTTTCATAAATATGTTTAAAGAATAAAGTTAGTCATTCAATAATAAATTTACACCCATTAAAATTTTTGCAAAATTTTAATAATTTCATTGACGCACACAACTGAAAACGCTTACTATTAATCTATTAGTTTAAAAACTAATTGAAGGGGTGGGAAGTTACGGATTAAAACTGAGCGTTTGCTCAGGAGTTTTGCAAAGGGGTTTGCATGTAATTCATTTCACAAAGGGGGATAAATTGTTATGAAAGCTTATAAAAAAGAGGTTCGCTTTACAATGCTGATGACGTTAGCTTTTATACTTGTCGGAAACGCAGGATTGTTTTTTGTCCTATTTCCAACAGAAGCAATGCTATTTGGTTTCCCAGTTAAGTATATAGTGCCGATTCTATTGGGGTGGTTCGGTGTGTTTTTCTTAACGATTGTAGCTGGAAGAATTGGCAATCAAATCGATGTTGACATTGATCAAGAAAATGAAAATATATCTGTGACTGAATCTAAGCAGATGAAGGAGAGTGCTTGACGATGAATGGATCAACTTGGCAATTATCTAATCCAATGATCGGTGTAGTTGTAGTATTGGCTACTTTTGTAGTTTTCTACATCGTCGGATTCGTTTCAAATCGCAAGAGCTCGACAGCTAAAGAGTTATACGTGGGTGGTAGTAATGTAGGTTCGTTAGTCAATGGATTAGCAATGGCTTCTACGTACATGAGCTTAGCAACATTTCTCGGAGTTACAGCACTCATCCTAAAACTTCAAGTTCCTTTCATTCTATTATGGATTCAATTAATTTTAGCAATCCCACTAATTACGATTATTTATGGGACGAGCCTTCGCCGCATGGGTGCATTCTCACCGACACACTTTATTCGTGAGCGGTATGGAGTAAGAGCATCAATTATTGCTGCACTATTTATGATACTTGTTTCAATTATGTATGCACTTGGTCAAATGATTGGAATTGCCATTACGTTCGAAACACTGTTAGGAATTCCTTATATGACAGGTTTAATTGTTGGTGGACTTATTATTGTCGGATATATTACGGTTGGTGGTATGGCTGGAGCGACTAATAATGCAGCAATTCAAATGGTCATCATGGCATTAATGTTCATCGTTCCTTTAGGAGCAATCATGAAAGCTGTTGGAGGCACTGGTTGGTATTTCCCACCATTACTTTACTCGGACATGGTCCCTACGATGTTAGAGGCAATGCCTACTTTCTTTGACTACCAGTTTTCACCAAAATGGTATTTTGCATTGATTACATTAACAATTGGTTCACTGGGCTTACCTCATTTAGCAATGCGTGTGTACACAGCATCTAACTTAAAAAGTGCACGTTCTGCCATGGTGTGGTTTGCATTTATTTTAGGATTAGTTTTCTCTGCAACTTATGCAATGGGATTTGTAGGAGTTTTTGCAACAGCTACTCAAGGATTGAATATTTCTCCTACAGATGCTGATAAGCTAACAATCATTCTTAACTTAGTTTACAACCCTGAATGGGTAACTGCTCTAGTAATTGCAGGTGCAATTTCAGCGGGGTTATCAACATTAAGTGGAAACTTACTTGCAATCGGCGCATTGTTATCACAAGATATCGTTGCTACATTAAAACCTAATTTATCAGCTAAGGCTAATTTAAGAGTCAGCTACTTTGCAATCTTTATCGGTGGGGTCATTAGTATTTTATTAGCAATCCAACCACCTGCTTTCTTAGTTGTTAGTATTTTATGGGCATTTGGATTAGCGGGTGTTACAAATGCACCATTAATTATCGTTGGCGTATGGTGGAAAGAAGCAAATAAATATGGCGCGATGTTCTCTGCTGCTATAGGTGGAGCTTTGTATATTATTGTCTCTCCATTCGTATTTCCGAGTATTGTCTTAACAGGACATGGATTGACTGATGGAATCGGAATATCTGGTGGTCTATTAGCGATTCCAGTCAGCTTTATTCTATTAATAGTGGTGTCTTATGTTACGAATCGCATGCCGTCTTTACAGAAGAAATTAACTAAACAAGCAGACATTGAATTGATTGAACGTATCCATGGTTGGAAAGACATCCAAAATTACCGTTATAACAGTACTGTTGGGGCATTTGTGACAGTCGGAATTTGTGCAGTAATTGCGGTTTGGGCGATAATGCCTTGGCATATGTAAGGGATGAAGGAGTGTTAGAAATGGTCGGAAAAATGATGATCTTAGATGAACCCACTTTTCGGGCATTTTTGAATTCCCCGAGGGCACTATTAATGAGTCGCCTCATGGTACTACTGATTGGAATTGGTTATGGTGCAGTTTCAATCGCGTCAAACACTGAATACATTTCTAGTTTTGAATCCGATGCACTGAGAAATTATATCGTTCCAGCTATCTTTGTTGGATTTGGCATTCTCATGGTCTTTTTAACAAAACTTTGTTTATCCCTCCTATTGTGGGCTGGGGCTCGTGGCTTTGGAGGGCCAGGTTTATTAAAGCAATTAAACCGTGCAACACCAGTAGCGCTCATCCCAGGATTACTCGGAGTTCCCTTCCTAGTTGGGTTTGGGAATGGTCAAATGGGTATCTGGATTCTATTAGTAGTAAGTGTAATTTGGATGTACTTGATCAGTGTGAGAATTATTCAAGCCACACAAAACTTAAGTGGAACAAAGGCATATTTAGCTGTTTTTGCTTCCTTTGTATTCTTAGCAAGTATTTATTATTTAATAATTCCTACAGTATTAATTAATTGAATCACGATTGAGGAGATGAAGAGATGATACAACAGCAGTTAATTGCACCAGAATTATACAACATTGCCTCCGAGCTAGAGCAATATAAAAATGAAACGGAAACGGTTGCGATTCGTTGGTTAGATGATGTTGGCAATCGCCGTGATATTTCATACAAAGAATTAATTGAAAATTCAAATCAGTATGCACAAGCACTTTTAAACTTAGGCCTTCAAAAAGGAGATCGAGTCTTAATTCTTCTGCCTCGTATTCCAGAAGCTTATATGACGTACCTAGCGTGTTTAAAAGCCGGCCTTGTAGCGATTCCTTGTTCAGAAATGTTGCGGAAAAAAGATTTAATTTATCGCATGCATCATTCCGGGGCAAAGGGAGTTGTCGCTTATTATAAAACGACGGCTGAAATAAATTTAATTGATGAAGATGCTGACGCTCTTGCAAATAAGCTGATCGTTGGTGGTCAAGAGGAAGGATGGAAATCGTTCGAAGACTTGGCTGCACAAGAAATCACAACTTTTGAAGGGGTCCAAACACAACGTGATGATATGGCATTTCTATCTTACACATCGGGCACGACAGGGAATCCTAAAGGGGTTGTCCACACACATGGCTGGGGATTTGCTCATGTTCGAACGTCAGCGAAGGAATGGCTCGGTGTTGAAAGTGGGGATATCGTTTGGGCAACAGCTGCTCCAGGTTGGCAAAAATGGCTGTGGAGTCCGTTTTTATCCACTATCACACTAGGTGCTACGGCTCTTGTTTACAATGGACCGTTTGATGCATTGAAGTATTTAGATATTCTAGGGACCGAAAACGTGAATATCCTATGTTGTACTCCAACAGAATATCGCATAATCGCCAAAGTCGAAGGCTTAAATGATTATCAATTACCAGCTTTACGCAGTGCAGTTTCTGCGGGGGAACCTTTAAATCGACCAGTAATTGATGCGTTCCAAGAAGCATTTAACTTAAATGTTCGTGATGGATATGGGCAAACCGAAAATACGTTACTCGTTGGTAATTTACAAGGGATGGTAGTGAAGCCTGGGTCAATGGGGCGTCCAACGCCAGGAAATCCAGTAGATATTATTAATGAAGAGGGGCAACCTACGGGTGTCGGCGAAGTAGGAGACATCGCTGTTCACAAAAGTTGTCCTGCTTTATTTAAAGAATACTATCTAGACCCTGAACGTACAAAGTCTTCATTTAGAGGGGACTGGTATTTAACGGGTGATCAGGCATCAAGAGACGAAGACGGCTACTTCTGGTTTGAAGGACGTAGCGACGATATTATCATCAGTTCTGGATACACAATCGGACCCTTTGAAGTCGAAGATGCTTTACTAAAACACGCTGCCGTTAGAGAATGCGCCGTTGTTGCCTCTCCCGACGAAATTCGAGGAAGTGTCGTTAAAGCATTTGTCGTATTACGTGAACCTGATATGATTTTGGATAAAACAGGATTGATTAAGGAACTTCAAGATCATACAAAAGCCATTACGGCACCTTATAAATATCCAAGAATTATTGAATTCATTGACGAATTACCTAAAACAACTTCCGGTAAAATTCGTCGGATCGAATTACGAAAGATAAATTCATAATGGTACACGTTGACTAAAGTGCCAGGCACCATGTTGTTAAGCGAGACGGATCACGTCTAGCAAAACGATTGGTGCCTGGCGTTTTTTCTGAGCGATGAGTCATGCGCGAATAGCTTGTAAAAACGTAACTAAGACAGTTATAGCTGTATCGAATTGTAGAATGTATGTTCGATTGGTGATATACTTTTAGTACCTATAAGTTTCATTAAAAGGAGGGACTCTGGTGAAACCAGTGGTTGTTGCAGAAAAGCCAAGTCAAGCCAAAGCATATGCTGATGCTTTCAAAGTAAAGAAGCACGAAGGTTTTTTTGATGTGCAGCCATGTGAGGCATTTCCGCAAGGGGCTTATATTACTTGGGGAATCGGTCATTTAGTTGAGCTACGAGATCCAAAGTCTCATCACCCGAAGTGGACGAAATGGTCGCTTCAAACGTTGCCGATTTTACCAGATGAATTTCAATTTCAGATTGCAAAAGGGAAGGCGAAGCAGTTTGGTGTAATCAAAAAGTTAATTTGTGAAACGGACACGGTCATCAATGCATGTGATGTAGACCGGGAAGGATCTAATATTTTTTATAGCATTTTCGATTATACAAGAGCACGAAATAAAACTATCAAACGATTATGGATCAATTCATTGGAAGTCGATGAAGTGCGAAAAGGATTTCTCCATTTACATGATAATCAAAAAGATTTGTTGATGTATGAAGAGGCAAAAGCGCGTCAAATGAGCGATTGGCTCGTAGGAATGAATGGTTCTAGACTGTATACACTGCTCATTCAACAAAAAGGCATTCGAGAAGTGTTTTCGATTGGGCGGGTACAATCGCCAACAGTTTATTTAATTTATCAACGTGCCCTAGAAATAGAACGCTTCGTTCCTGAACCGTTTTTTGAATTAGAAGGAACGTTTCAAGCAGAACAGGGCTCGTATAAAGGCAAAGTAAAAGGGAAATTAAAGTTTCGGGAAGAAGCAGAACAGCTTTTAAAGAAGCACCAAATAGACGAAATCTCTACAGCAACAGTGAGTCAATTAAAGACGGAAGCTAAAAGAACTCTTCCTCCAAAGTTGCATGCTTTATCGACTATTCAAGCGACGGCGAATCGTAAATGGAAATACAGCCCAGCAAAAGTACTCTCCACTATGCAAAGTTTATACGAAAAAAAGCTCGTCACATACCCAAGAACTGACACTCAGTTCATTACTCCAAGTGAGTTTTCATATCTCGAAGCGCAAATAGAAGCATACCAACAAATCATTCAACAACCCTTTAAAGTGGCTTCAAGAAAACCGAGTAAACGGTATGTCGACAGTTCCAAGGTACAGGAACACTATGCAATTATTCCAACGAAAAAAATTCCAAGTGGCAAAATAGTAGCTGGCTTGTCACGTGACGAGCGAAATTTATATGAAGAAATTTTACGCACAACGCTTGCGATGTTTCATACGGATTATGTATATCAAGAAACTACGGTAACTACCGAGGTAAATCATCTAGCCTTTTTCTCAACCGGAAAAACGGAAATTGACAAAGGGTGGAAAAGTTTATTTTCAAACGAAAAGGAAACAAACGAATTAAAAGAGATGTCCTTACCCAAACTCTCTCTACATGAACGAGTCAAAACTAAAGTGATGATAAAGGAAGGTCAAACCTCGCCGCCTAAGCCATATACAGAAGGTCAACTTATCGCAATGATGAAAACTTGCGGAAAGTTTGTAGAGGATGCAGGAGAGACTGAAATTCTAAAAGAAATTGAAGGTCTGGGAACAGAGGCTACGCGCAGTGGAATTATCGAAACCATCAAACGACACGGCTATATAGAAGTGAAAAAAAACATCGTTTCCATCACTGAAAAAGGACGTGTACTTTGTGAGGCCATTGAAGGGAACTTGCTTGCAAGTCCTGCGATGACAGCTAAGTGGGAAGCATATTTAAAGAAGATTGGCACAGGCAATGGATCATCAGAATTGTTTTTAGGGAGCATCGCCAAATATTTAAATCAACTTATCCAAGATGTACCTACACAACTTCAACAAAAGTCATTTCACATGACGACGGAAACGTTTACTAGTAAAAAAGAAGTGGCAACTTGTCCGACTTGTCAAAAAGGAACAATCGTTTCAAGAAAGAATTTTTATAGTTGTTCGGCCTATAAGGACGGATGCAAGCAAACGTTCCCAGCTACTTTTTTAAAGAAAAGGTTGTCAGCCAAACATATTGAAGATTTATGTGTAAAGGGAAAAACAGAAGTTATAAAAGGTTTAGTTTCTAAAACAGGAAAAACGTTTAATGCTAAACTAGAATTGAACAAGGGCCAACTAAAATTGAATTTTTTATAGGAGGAATCTCTATGACTGAAAATCGTTACCAAGCGCTAATCGAGGATCATATTTTTATTGGTGGAATTGCAGATGTACAAAATGTCATTGTAAACGAACAAATTGATGTGGTGTACGATTTGCGTGCCGAAGTGGATGAGGCATCTAGCGATATTACTAAACATCAACCGATTGTTGATGATGGTGAATTTCAAGACGAATCCATTCGAACAGGTGTAAAACAAATTGTTCAAGATTATCAAGATGGCAAGAAAATTTTCTTTCATTGTAATTCAGGTAGTGGTCGAACAGGTACAATGGCGGTAGCTACGCTATTAGAACTTCGTATCGCAGATTCAATTGAAGAAGCTGAAGCGAGGGTGCAAAAAGTTCGTCCACAAGTGGATGTGAAATCGCAACTGAGAGATTCATTAACACGAATATACGGCGTGTAAATTCGTTCTTGATAAAAGTAACTTTCTGTTAAAGAAGGTTACTTTTTTATGTCAGCTGTCATTACCTAATCAGAATAAATAGTTCGACGAAAAATGGGAAAACTAATGACAATCATTTTTCTTTAATTATGTGTTTTCAACATGTGTATTACACGTGAAAAAGATTGTGAACAATTTTTATCTCTCCGAGTGAAAGAAGACCTGCGAAGGGAGTGATTGATCCAAAA
>JBFGKX010000062.1:0-11674 GCA_041576455.1 Paenisporosarcina sp.
ATATCAGGATTAATGGTTGGTCGACCTACTTCTGAATACATATCTTCTACCAATTCATACATAAAAGAGAACTTAAGAGCAGACTCAATTTTGCGAACAAGGTGATTCGCAGGTACAAGTTGGTCTAAAGCAATCATTTCAATTTGCTCTCGTTGAATGAAATACTGTTTTGAAAGCATTATAGTCACCTCAAGCAATACTTTTATAAAAAGGAAAGGAATCAGAGCCACTCCCGCGGAAAAACGGATGGCGAAAGCCCCGCAGACCTTTAGGTCGAGGGGATTGAGGCGTTCTTCCGCAGGAAAGAGCTCAGATTCCAAATGATTTGTCATATAATAATTTTAAATGAAAAAAGACTGTAGGCAAACTCAAAAATTAATGAGTTTGTCTACAGTCTGAACGACTCACCTCAATAGAGATGAGTCGTTTTCATTTACATTACTTTACAGGTGTTTCAGAAGAAACTGCAACCGTATCCCATCCCTCTTTTGTACCAGCAGCGATATCGTAGTTTAAAATACGGTTATTAACTGCTGTTAGACTATAACGGAATAACGTCGGGATTACTGGAAGTTCTTCATTCATAAGTGCTTGCCATTCTTTATAAACACCTTGACGGAATTCTGCATCAAATGCTTCTTCAGAAACACCTTTTGCAAGTAGCTCATCATTTTTATCGCTGGTCCAACGAGTAAAGTTGAACATCGCATTGCGGCCGTATAATCCTTCTGGATCTACATCACTACCCGTTCCCCATGCTCCCGCGTAAATATCAATTGCTGGATCATTTGCTTCCACACGCTCATAGAAGGAATTGAACTCATGCAGTCGCCCTTCTAATAATTCAACTTTAATTCCAATATCAGTCCAATTTTGAATGTAGTGAAGTGCTAATGGCTCAGCTACATCTGAACCTGACATTGAGGCAAAACTCAATTTGAATTCTTTGCCCTCTGGATCTTCTACAAAGCCGTCATTGTTCGTATCTTTGTAGCCAGCTTCAGCTAAGAGTGCTTTTGCTTTTTCAGGGTTATACTCAATCGCTTTTGCCTCAAAATCATGATACCCAGGGAAAGATGGTGGAATTAGGGTTGTCGCAGGGTACCGTAAACCATGGTACATTTTCTCTCCAACTGGCTCATTGTTAAGAGCTAGCGCCATTGCTTGTCGTAATTTTTTGTTTTCTAATTTTGGATTCCCCATAATGTTTTCACCTTTATCGGCATCCCATTTCCCTAAGTTAAATCCAATATAGCTATACGCCAAATCAATTTGACCAAGTAATTCTACATTCTTAAGTTCTTTGGCAGATAAATATTGGTCTGCCGGTAAGCTAGCGATATCAATATCACCATTTTCCATAGCTTTTACCGCTACGCTTGGGCTTACCACTTTAAGGACAATTGACTTAAGTGCTGGGACTCCTCTCCAGTAATCATCATTCCGTTCGAATTCAACAGATTCGCCAGGAACCATTTTCTTCACTTTAAATGGACCAAATCCAATTGGCGTCGTTCGAATCTTATCTGATTCTACGATATCTTCAATCGACATGTCTCCTAAATAGTGACGTGGCGCAGGGTATGCCCAAAATCCAGTTGTAAGTGAAGGATTTGCACTATTAAATGTAATGGTTACTGTCTTTTCATCTTGAACGTCAATACCAGAAATTGTATCGGATTTCCCATCATGATACTCTTCCATTCCTACGACCATTGGAATTAAGCCAGAATAACGAGCACCCGTATAATCCGGATGACCTAGCAACTCATAAGCATACAGTAAATCATCAGCTTTTACCGGCTCACCATCATGCCAGTTAACATTATCTTTAATTTTTACAGTGATAGATTTTTTGTCTTCTGACATTTCAAATGTAGCAGGACCTTCATTTGTAATTTCATAATCTCCGTTAATGTAAAGTAAGCTTTCATCGAAGAATTGAAGAACTTCCGCGTCTGGTGCTCCTGAATAAAATACATAATTTAGCGTTCCTTCGAATGGTGTATCCGAAATTAGTCCATAATTAATCGATCCATCTTTCATCCCATCACCTTGAGCTGTAACGGCTGTTGGGAAGGCTAAATCTGTTTTCGGCTCATCATTACCCGCTGTCTCTTTTCCATCTTCTTCATCATTTGTGCCTTTGCTTTCTTCCTTGTCAGTGTTACACGCTGCCAGAAATGCGCTTAGTACTAGCATTAAGCTAAGTAGCCAAACTAAATTCATTTTTCTCATGTTTTTTCCTCCCCTTTTATGTCAATCTTTGTCTTGCATCAGCCGCGCGTTTTAATGCTTGACCGATGAAATTTATACACAGCATGATTACTAAAATTAGTAATGATGCAGGTAACCAAACCCACCATCTATTTTCAATGACCTCTGGATTACTGGCATATGCTACCAATGTTCCCAGTGAAGGAACACTCTCTGGCAACCCGAATCCGAGATAAGTTAACCCTGTTTCAATCCCAATATTACCCGCTAACGTTAACGTCAAATTTACAATAATAATGGAGCTCAAATTCGGCAACACTTCAAACATCATAATTTTCCAATTTGGTGTTCCTAATGTTTTAGAAGCATTGACATAATCAAGTTCTCGCTCAGCCAGTGTTTTAGATCGAATTAACCTTGCTTTCCCAGTCCATAAAAAAATGGATAGAATCGCGATAAATGTATACACATTAAATACTGGAACAACAGTAATTAAAACAATAATAATCATTAAGAAAGGCAAGATGATGATGAAATCAATAATCCGCATGATCACATTGTCAACAAGGCCTCCAAAGTAACCAGCAATCAACCCTACTGTTAAGCCAATTATCCCTGAGATTAGCGTAATTACGACGCCAATTGTTATTGAGTTTTTCGCCCCAATGAGGAGAACTCCAAATACGTCGCGTCCCCCATAATCAGTCCCAAGCCAGTGAACAGCTGATGGTTCTGCATATATATTAAACACATCAATTCTAGTGATTTTTTCTAGATTGAGAAGCAGTGAGCCAATATAAACCGTTAACAAGATGGCGATTAATAGTATTAAAGAAATGAGTGCCATTTTATCGTTTTTAATTTCAAGCCACATCGTTTTTCTTAAAGATGTATAGCTTGTCTTTGGCTGTATGCTTTCTGTAACGGGGGTTTCGCTCCCTAAATTAATTGTCATTATGTTCTCTCCAATCTACTATCTTCAATCGATGCGAATACGGGGATCTATCCAGCTTAAGATAATATCGGATAACATCGTCCCAACAATGGCAGCTATTCCCGAAATTAATACCAAAATGGTCACAACACTAAAATCTCGGGAACTGATTGATGATAAAAAGAGTTGGCCCAACCCAGGATAACTAAAGATGGACTCTAAAAAGATGGAGCCCCCAATCAACCCCGTAATTTCATAGCCTAAAAATGCTGCAATCGGCAGCAATGAATTGCGCAAAATGTGATGTGTGTATACTTTACTTTCGGGAACACCCTTGGCACGCGCAGTTTTCACAAAGTCTTTAATTTTAGTATCAATAATTTCGTTGCGTAAGTACTGAATGGTTGAAAACGTAGCTAATAATGCGCCAGCCATAGTCGGTAAAAACAAGTGACGTGCTTTACTGATTACATACTCTAACGTCCCTTTATCTGCACGGATATCTACAGAACCACCTATAGGGAACCATTGAAGCATAAAACCAAAAATAAATAACATAATCAAGGCAAATACAAATAAAGGTGTGGCGAATGATAAATAGTTATACCCAACGATCATTTTGTCTGCCCATGAATGGGTCCATCTTCCTGCAATAATGCCGAGTGGGATTGCAATCAAATAACTGACAATTAAAATACTAGCCGAAAGAAGTAGTGTATTTCCCACACGATCTCCAATTAAGTTAGTAACTTTTTGTTGATACACCGATGACTTGCCAAAATCACCTTGAACAACATTGCCAATCCACCGGCCATATTGTATATGCCAAGGATCATTCAATCCTGCTTTTTCTCGCAGTTCTTCAATCCGTTCTGGATCAACATCTCCCGAACCAAGTTGTCCGGTCAAAGCATCTCCTGGCATTGCTTTTGCTAAAAGAAATATAAGAACACTAAGGATGAAGATTTGAGGAATCATAATCAATGTTCGGCGGAAAATAAATTTCAACATCGGGATGGCCTCCTATTGCATTGCTACTGAATGCGTATCTGAAATTTTCTTCAAACTGTGAGAACGTCCATCCGTATCGATAAACTGGTCTTTTGTTTGCTGATACTCTTTTGCAATCTGTTGCCGTAAGAGCATCTTTTCTGAACGGTTTGCAGTATCCATTTCTGGAATGGCTGCAATTAAACGTTTTGTGTAAATGTGTTGCGGATGATTGTAAATTTCTTCACTAGTGCCTTCTTCTACAAATTGTCCACGGTACATAATTCCCATCCGGTCACACATATGACGAATGATCCCCAAGTCATGACTGATGAATAAATAAGTAAGGTTAAATTCTTTTTGAATATCTTGCATAAAATTTAACACTTGAGCTTGAACAGAGACATCTAATGCAGATACAGGTTCATCCGCAATAATTAATTTTGGATTTAACATCAATGCACGTGCGATGCCAATTCGTTGTCGTTGTCCACCAGAGAATTCATGGGGATACTTATAAATTGCCTCAGAATTTAGACCCACTCGCTCAATCACAAATTGAACTCGTTTACGTTCTTCATCTGGAGACAAGCGTTCGAAGTTCCGAATTGGTTCAGCCACGATATCTAGTACGCGTTTCCTGGAATTTAGGGAAGAGTATGGATCTTGAAAAATCATTTGGATGTCTTTTGTATACTTACGACGTTCCCGTTTTGACAGCTTTGTTAAATCAATTCCATTAAATAATATTTCGCCCGATGTCGCTTTATTTAGCCCGATTATTGCTCGTCCTGTAGTCGTTTTTCCACATCCAGACTCCCCAACTAAACCGTACGTTTCTCCTTGTTGAAGTTCAAAACTGACCCCATCAACTGCTCGGACATGATCTTTCACAGTTTTTAGTATGCCTCCACGAATGGGATAATGGATCTTTACATCATTTAATTTAAGTAAGGACATATTGTTGATCTCCTGTTTTTCCTTCTGGGAAGTAGAAATTCCGATAGCATGAACACCTAACCCAGTGATTTGGCTCGACTTCTTCTAAGACTGGATGATCTTGATGCTCTTCTGCCTTGATCCAGTCAATTCGAGGAGCAAAACGACAACCAGTTCGATTTAAGTTCTGAATGGATGGCACAACCCCATCAATTACGTGTAAACGTCCTTTATTCAAGAAATTACTTGGAATGGAATTTAATAATGAACGCGTATACGGATGGAGCGGATGTTTTAATATGGTGTCTACATTTGCCACTTCTACAATTTGTCCCGCATACATAACTGCTACACGGTCTGCCATTTCTGCTACGACCCCTAAATCATGTGTAATTAAAATTATCCCAGCCTTTGTATCTTGTTGAAGCGTCTTCATTAAGTCCATTATCTGCGCTTGAATCGTCACATCGAGTGCAGTTGTTGGTTCATCTGCAATCAAAAGCTTTGGCTCGCAAGAGAGGGCAATGGCAATTACCACACGTTGTCTCATCCCACCTGACAATTCATGAGGGTACTGCTTATATACTCGTTCTACATTAGGAATACCAACTTTCCCAAGTAACTCTAACGTTCTTTTTTTGCGCTGACGCCCTGAATATTGTGTATGATACTTCATGGATTCTTCAATTTGTTTCCCAATACGAACTAGCGGATTTAATGCAGTCAAAGGATCTTGAAAAATCATACCGATATCGTTGCCTCGAATTTTGTTCAAATTCGCATCTGTTAACGTTAATAAATTTTGTTCGTTATACGTCACTTCACCAACTAATTTAGTCCTTTCTTTTGAATGAAGACCCATTATCGATAATGCTAGTGCACTTTTTCCACATCCTGATTCGCCCACTATGGCAAGGACCTCATTCTCATATACCGTTAACGTCACATCATCAACTGCTGCGTAATGTTGTTCTTTAATTTTAAAAGATGTTGAAAGATTTAGGATTTTTAGCGCAGGATTTCTCAATTAACTACCTCCTACCGATTAGATCATCTAACACGAAATTATTTACTCAATATTTTTATTTATCAGAAAAATTAAATACTTTTAAAAAATATACATGAATTCTATCTTGGTGACAACCACTAATTTTTCATATTTTTGACAATTATTTTGTAAAATCATCCAGTGAAAATTGTCGAATTTAAAATGATCAGCAGTTAAAATATGCTACTTGAATAATATTTTTTAAATCATATTCATAGTAGTGCCTAATAACAATCACTTTGAATGTTTTACAATATTATCAAACTGATAATTCATTGTTTGATCATACAGATACTCTATGACGCTTAGAAGACGAGCCTTTTTCAAAATAAAAAATTTGTATTCCTAAATTTCCGTCAAAATTCGATAAATTATTTAAGTGTAATTCACATAAAAAACCACTAAGCACGAGAATGCTTAGTGGTTTTATTTGATTTTATTGACTTACTTTTTTAAATAAAAGAGACGCATTATGTCCGCCAAATCCTAGAGAGTTACTCATTGCATAAAACACATCTTTTTCACGAGATGCATTTGCTACATAATCCAAATCGCAAATCGGGTCAGGGGTTTCTAAATTCATTGTAGGAGGTAAAACATTTTCATAAATTGACAGCGCTGTAAAGATAGCTTCAATTCCTCCAGCTGCACCTAGTAGGTGTCCGGTCATCGATTTTGTTGAACTCATTGCAAGTTGATACGCATGTTCGCCAAATACGGATTTGACAGCCAAAGTTTCAAATTGATCATTGTATGGAGTACTTGTTCCATGTGCATTAATATAGTCGACATCTGACGGAGAGATTCCAGCATCTTCAAGTGCTTGTATCATCGCTCTCGCAGCACCTTCTCCATCAGGTGCTGGCGCTGTAATATGATGTGCGTCACCAGTCGAACCATAGCCGATGATTTCCGCATAAATTTTTGCTCCACGAGCTTTTGCGTGCTCATACTCTTCTAAAATGACAATACCAGAACCTTCCCCAATGACAAAACCGTCACGATTTACATCAAAAGGTCGTGAAGCGGTTGCAGCATCTTGATTTAGTGTAAGGGCGGTATTAGAACAAAAACCGGCTACCGATAGATTTGTAATAGGGGCTTCCGCTCCTCCAGAAATCATTACATCAGCATCTCCACGTTCAATTACTTTAAAAGCATCACCAATTGAGTTCGTGCCTGAAGCACAAGCTGTTACAGTACATGAATTCATTGCCTTTGCACCGAAATGGATAGATACTTGACCTGCTGCCATATCCGGAATCATCATCGGAATTAAGAATGGACTAACTCGGCGATAACCGCGATCCATAAATGTTCGGAACTGGGCTTCATACGTTTCCATTCCACCAATTCCCGATCCAATCCAGACTCCTGTACGTAAGCCAAGCTCTGGTGTGATTTCTAAATTCGCATCTTTCATGGCCATAATAGAAGCGGCTAACGCAAATTGAGTAAAGCGATCCATTTTACGCGCTTCTTTTCGTTCAATGTAAGTTTCCATATCAAAATCTTTCACTTCAGCTGCTACTTTTGCAGGGAAATCATCTGCATTTACACGCGTTAGAGGACCTATACCGGACTTCCCCTCTTTTATGCCCGCCCAAGTAGTTTCAATATCATTGCCAAGCGGGGTTACCGCTCCTAATCCAGTTATTACAACACGACGCTTTGTCATGATTCATTTCTCCCCTCGATAATAAATCTATACTATTCTCCAATTATACTGGGTTTGCTGCTCTCTTCAATGCAGAAATGTACAACATCTATTTTCCCCATTTTAAACATATTGCACCCCAAGTTAAACCTCCACCAAATCCTACAAGTACAACAATGTCATCATCTTTTACCTTGCCAGCTAAAAGTTCTTCCTTTAGTGCAATTGGTATGGAAGCAGCCGACGTATTACCAAACTGCTTTATCGTTGTTGACATTTTTTCTTCAGGTAATCCAAGACGTTGTCTTGAAGCTTCCATAATGCGAATATTCGCTTGATGAGGGACTAAAAAATCCACTTCTTCCTTTGAAATTCCTGCTTTTTTAATAACATTTTCCGCAGATTCCCCCATTTGGCGAACTGCAAATTTATATACTTCGCGCCCATTCATTTCAATATGTGGTCCATTTTGAAGTAAGTACTTTCCTCCGGAACCATCAGCACCTAGTTCAAACGATAATATCCCACGGCCTTCTGAAACTTTTCCGATGATTGCTGCTCCAGCCCCGTCTCCAAATAATACGGCTGTATTGCGATCATCAAAATTAGTAACCTTTGAAAGTTTTTCAACTCCTACGACCAAAACATAAGGATACGTGCCTGACTCCACAAACTGTTGTGCAGTCACCACGCCGTACATAAACCCTGCACAAGCTGCCGATATGTCCATCGCAGCTGCGTTTTTAGCACCCATTCTTTCTTGAATCATAGTTGCGACACTCGGAAATGGCATATCCGGAGTAACCGTTGCAACTAGAATTAAACCAATTTGGTGAGCTTCAATACCAGCATCTTGCATCGCTGCAATTGCTGCTTCGTAGCCCATATGTGAAGTGTCTATATCATCGTTTGCAATTCTTCTTTCTTCAATACCTGTGCGCGTACGAATCCATTCATCTGTTGTGTCCATTTGTTTTTCTAAATCAAAATTCGTGACAACACGTTCGGGAACATACCTTCCTAAACCGATAATCCCAACACTCATGAGACACCCTCATTTCATTTATTATCTATTATTAGTACCTGGTATTAATAATAACGAATTTCTTCTCAAATTTCAACTTTTTGCCACGAATTTGCCAAACTTCCATGGAGAAATTGAAAAGATAGTTTGTCTCAATCGACCTGTATGATATGATGGACAAAGTAAATAGTTTTTCTTGAGGTGAAACAACATGAAATTTATTTTAACAATCCTTTGGTCATTTCTTTTGATTACAATGCTGAACTACGTAGTAAGTTCAGTTGTTGCTGTACCGTTTGATTTTCTATTAGGTGCAATCATCTCGGTTGGAGTGTCGGTCATTATCTTTATCGTGACTGCAATTATTCCTAACGAACCAGTGGCTCACGAACACCACTAATAAAAAAGGTCTCTTTTAGAAGGATATCCTTCTAAAAGAGACCTTTTTTTAGTTAGACCTTACCTCAATGTTTCCTTCAAGTACGGTCACGTAAATATCACTACCAGGTTTTAGTTCCCCACTAAGTAGCTCTTTCGCAACAGCTGTTTCCACATGCCTTTGGATAAATCGACGTAATGGTCTTGCGCCGAATGCAACATCAGTTCCTTCACGTACAATCCAATCAATTAATTCTGGAGAGAAGGTTACCCGGACTTCTCGATCCATAACACGTTTAGCCAGTTGTGCTAGATACTTTTCAGTAATCGATATGAAATGCGTCCCTTTTAACGAATGGAATAAGATGATTTCATCCATACGGTTTAATAATTCTGGTTTGAAATGGGCACGTAATGAAGACATAACTAATGATTCAGCTTGCTCACTTTCTTCTAGTAAGTAGTGAGAACCAATATTTGACGTTAAAATCACAACAGTGTTCGTAAAATTCACGATTCGCCCTTGGCTGTCCGTAATACGTCCATCATCTAAAAGTTGTAGCAAAATATTAGCGACGTCTGGATGCGCTTTTTCGATTTCATCTAAAAGTACTACTGAATAGGGATTACGTCTTACCATTTCTGTGAGTTGTCCACCTTCTTCATAACCGATGTATCCTGGAGGTGCCCCAACTAGTCGTGAAACACTGTGTTTTTCCATGTATTCAGACATGTCGATGCGGATGAAATGATCTTCCGAATCAAATAAATTGGCTGCCAACGCTTTCGCTAGCTCAGTTTTCCCTACTCCCGTTGGACCAAGGAATAAGAAAGAGCCAATTGGTTTTTGAGGATCTTTGATTCCTGCTCGTGCTCTCCACACCGCTTCAGTAACAAATTGCACAGCTTTCTCTTGTCCAACTACACGTTCCTGTAATGTTTCCTTCAGTCTCAATAACTTATCACGTTCACCCTCAACAAGTTTTGTCACAGGAATGCCGGTCCATCTTGAAACAATAGAAGCAATTTCTTCAGACGTCACTTCTTCACGAAGCAAACGGTCTTCTGAACTTAGTTCAAGCGCGACTTCTAAATCAGCAATTTCTTTTTCCAATGTCGGCATCTTTCCATGACGAAGTTCAGCAGCTTTATTTAAATCATATCGATTTTCTGCTACTTCTAAATCACGACGGTATTCATCCAAGAGTTCCCGCTTCTTCTGTATATGCTGAAGCGACTCTTTCTCAGTTGTCCATTGATTGCGCATCGATTCAGTAGAAGCTTTTAAATCATCCAATTCTTGACGTAAGTTGGCTAACCGTTGCTGACTTGCTTGATCCTTCTCTTTCATTAATGCTTGTTCTTCTATTTCAAGTTGCATCATACGACGAGTCACTTCATCAAGTTCTTGTGGCATGGAGTCAATTTCGGTGCGAATCATCGCACACGCCTCATCAACTAAATCAATCGCTTTATCTGGTAAAAATCGTTCAGTTAAATAGCGATCAGACAACTGCGCTGCAGCTACTATCGCACGATCATGAATACGGACCGCATGATGCAATTCAAAACGCTCCTTTAGCCCACGTAAGATGGACACCGTGTCTTCAACTGATGGTTCTCGGACTAGGACTTGTTGAAAACGGCGTTCGAGTGCCGGATCTTTTTCAATATACATCCGATATTCATCAAGTGTAGTTGCACCAATACAGTGAAGTTCCCCACGAGCTAACATCGGTTTTAACATATTCCCCGCATCCATGGCACCTTCCGTTTTACCAGCTCCAACAATCGTATGAATTTCATCAATGAAGAGGATGATGCGACCTTCACTGTCTTTCACTTCTTTTAACACAGCTTTTAAGCGTTCTTCAAATTCTCCCCGATATTTAGCACCTGCAATTAACGCACTCATATCTAGTTCATAGATAACTCGCTCTTTTAATCCTTCAGGTACATCATTACGTACAATTCGTTGGGCTAACCCTTCTACGATGGCCGTTTTCCCAACCCCCGGCTCTCCAATTAAAACAGGGTTGTTTTTTGTTTTTCTCGATAAGATTCGAATTACATGTCGAATCTCTTGATCGCGACCAATCACAGGATCCATTTTCCCATTTTGTGCTTGATCCACTAAATTTCGTCCATATAATTCTAGCGGGCTTTTTTGTTCTTGTTGTTGCATATATGTGTCTCTCCTTTGTTTGACCTTTACTGACCATTAAATATATTATAGGTTGCGGAGGGGAATTTTGTAAAGAAAAGTGTGTTTGGTACTTTGGGGGATACGTTTGCCCGTTCGCGTGGTGACTTTGCCCTTTCAATAGACCAGTTTGCCCCTTCAACACGTGAGTTTGCCCTTTCGCAACAACGATTTGCCCGTTCGCCCTATTTCTTCCAATTCTATAGTCATTTTCACAAGATACAGATTACGTTTTCTTCCAATCACGACACTGATTGTGCTCGATGGCAAGTTTGCCCGTTCGC
>JBFGKX010000063.1:0-11629 GCA_041576455.1 Paenisporosarcina sp.
TAGCCCCAGGTGGTGTAAATGATTTGTTAGCCGAAGCACTCCAATTGGAAGACATTCAGCTATTGGATGAAACGTATTCAGAAGCTTTAATGAAGTTAGCTGTATACACACCATCCTCTCATGCAAATAGTTTACGTATGGAGTTAGCGAAGGCGGGTGCTGGTGAAATTGGAA
Source organism: Paenisporosarcina sp. (assembly GCA_041576455.1). Taxonomy (GTDB): domain Bacteria; phylum Bacillota; class Bacilli; order Bacillales_A; family Planococcaceae; genus Paenisporosarcina. The sequence continues at coordinate 175 of JBFGKX010000063.1, forward strand.
GTTATAAGAGCTGTAGTTTTTCTTCTATAGGGACTGGCAGATTTATACCTTTAGAAGGTGCCAAGCCTTTCATTGGACAAAAGAATCATCTTGAAGAAGTAGAAGAGGAAAAAATAGAAGTTGTGTTTGCTGCATCTTTAAAAGGAAAGATTTTAAAAGCCATGTATACATATCATCCATATGAAGAAGTGGCATTTGATTTATGGACTTTGGACTCCCATACACACCAACATGGAATTGGGCGTATTGGCGTACTGGAACAACCGTTATCACTCGACGAATTTGCACAACAAGTAAAATCGAATTTACATGTTCCTTTTGTACGTGTAGTAGGTGACTCAGTGACACCAATTCGTAAAGTGGCTGTTCTCGGAGGAGATGGGAATAAATATATTCAAACTGCAAAACGAGCAGGGGCAGATGTATTAGTCACAGGAGATTTATATTTTCATGTAGCTCAGGAAGCGGAATTAATCGGGTTAACGGTTATTGATCCGGGCCATCATGTGGAATCGATTATGAAAAAGGGTGTATCAGAAAAAATGAATAAATTGTGTGCAGATAAGAAATATGCTTGTACGTTTATTCCTTCTGACATTTCGACGGAGCCTTTTCGACACATTTAAAAAGGTTATTGACAAAATGTAATGAGTTTGGATGCCTTGCCGCAACCATTTACGTTGAATCGGATGTTGAGTATAAAACCATAAAGGTTTTGTACTCTTTTTTTAGTCTAATATTTATAGCGTTTGTTTGAACAAGCAGGGGATATGACATGTAGTTTAGGTAATGCCAAAATTTAGTTGGTGTAATGAATTTGTTGAATTATGTTTTTGGACGAGCGAGTCTATCAATTGGAATAAATAATTGATAAAAGGAAAAGCTCAGAGTGTAAAAACTCTGAGCTTTTAAAGGACTAGTTGAAATTTCAACATCATAATTATGGCTTACTTCACAATTTGTTATGAGATGGAATATGGTTCAATTCGTAGAACGGGTTTAGGTGTCTTGATTTTAGGTAATATTTTATCAATTGTGACCGTTCGATCCAGACTATGAGTTTGTGGATCCATGGCATCGTATTTTTCTAAAAATTGAACGACTTCTTTTACAATTGGAGTAGGTGTGGATGCACCTGCAGTAACTGCAATACGCTCGATTCCTTCTAACCATTCTAACTGCAATTCTGATAAATCGGATATGCGGTATGAAGGCGTATTGGCAATTTCTTCAGAAACTTGAGTTAGTCTATTTGAGTTATTGCTTAAAGGGTCGCCAACTACAATTAATAACTGCGAAGCACCAGCTTGATCGGCAACCGCTTCTTGACGAACTTGGGTCGCTAAACAAATTTCTTTGTGTACTTCAATGTGGGGATACTTAGCTTCTAATTTTTTCATCAGTGAAGCTACGTCCCATTGACTCATGGTAGTTTGATTCGTCACGATTAATTTATCTGATTGAATGTTTAATTGCTCCACATCTTCGACAGTTTGGACTAAGTGAACAGCATGTGGTGCTACACCTACAGCCCCTTCAGGTTCAGGGTGACCTTTTTTACCAATATAAATAACATGGTATCCTTGATCAGTTTTTTCGCGAATTAAATCATGTGTAACAGTAACATCTGGACAGGTAGCATCAATCGAAACTAACCCTTTTTGTCTTGCTAATTCTCGAACTTCAGGTGAAACACCATGTGCTGTAAAAATGACTGTTCCGCCATCTACTTTTTCAAGTATTTCTTTCCGATTTTCACCGTCTAACGTTATGATTCCATCTTTTTCAAAAGCATCAGTTACATGTTTATTGTGTACAATCATACCTAATATATATATAGGACGTGGAAGGGATGCATCCATGGCTGCATTGCGTGCGATGACCATTGCATCTACTACCCCGTAACAATAACCACGTGGGGAAATTTTGAGTACTTGCATTTTAGAACCCCTCTCAGAAGTTGTTAAACTCCATTATAACGGAGAGAAGTGTGGAATTCAAAAAATCAAAGAGGTGGTTGAAAAATTCGAGGTTGTGAAGACCCTTTAGCACGAGGTAGAGATGAACCAGGGTTTCCACTTAACCGCGAAGTTTTTGTTGCATCTGGCATACTTTGAAAACCACGATAAATTTTCCACAGCGCGGGAATGTTTTGAACCATTGGCGCAACTTGTTTGACCATTGGAGTGAATTGCTGGGCGGTCGATAGAAAACGATCAGCTGTTTGCAAATACTGCTCCATTCGAGAGGGCGCTTGAGAAAATCCGGTATTGCCAAGACCAAAAGGTAATTGAGAGTTTCCGCCAGGGAAGCGATTTGGTGGTCCTGGAAAACTTGGGGGAACATTAGGAATTTGAGATTGTGAAAAAGGATAAAAAGAGTGATAACGCATAAAATCCTCCTTTCAAAATAATTAGTTAATTGACGCAGAGGCCACACAACAACTATGATAAGCTGATGGTCTTCAAAATAGACAAAACATGATACAATGAAGGTACGTTAGGAGGGGCAAAAATGTCCAAATATACAGATTATGATTTCCAACCTTTTTTACAGGATGCAATTAATAAATTAGGTTTTACAGAACCAACACCTATTCAAAAAGAAATGATTCCCTTAATTTTAAGAGGGAAAAGTGCAATTGGCCAAGCTCATACAGGAACTGGGAAGACGCATAGCTTCTTAATCCCAATTGTACAACGCATCGTGACAGAAAAGGCCGATTTACAAGCGGTCATTACATCACCAACGCGCGAACTTGCTTCTCAAATTTTTGAAGCACTTAGCAAATTAACTGAAGGCACTGAAATTCAATCTAAATTATTTATTGGTGGAACAGATAAACAACGTTCAATTGATAAATTAAAAACGCAACCACATATCGTTGTTGGGACACCAGGACGTATTAAAGATCTCGTACATGAAAATGCTTTGCTAGTTCATACAGCTCCTCTTTTAGTTGTCGATGAAGCTGACCTTGCTTTTGACATGGGCTTTATTGAGGATATTGATGCATTTGCTGGAAAAATGCCTGATACACTTGAAATGTTTGTTTTCTCTGCTACGATTCCCGAACGCTTACAACCATTCTTGAAAAAATACATGGATGCACCAGTTCATATTAATATTGGTGACAAGCGTCCAGTAGCTGAAGGTATTGATTTTAAATTAGTGCCTGTGCGCAGTAAATCGAAAAAGAAACGATTAGTAGAAGTTCTAAATGGAGTTAACCCATACTTAGCTATTATCTTTACAAATACGCGTAAAAATGCAGACGATGTAGCAAATTATTTAGCTGAAGCAGGTTTCCGTGTAGGACGTATTCATGGGGATTTAGCGCCTCGTGAGCGTACTCGTATGATGAAACAAGTTAGGGATTTAGAGTATCAATATATTGTTGCAACTGATTTGGCTGCTCGTGGTATCGATATTCAAGGTGTAAGTCACGTCATTAACTTTGAACTTCCAGAAGACTTGGAATTCTTTATTCATCGTGTAGGACGTACAGCTCGTGCTGGGTTAAAAGGTACAGCTATTACATTATATGAACCAACAGACGAAGACGCGATTATTCGAATTGAAAAAATGGGAATTCCATTTGAACATGTAGATGTTATAGACGGTGAGTGGTCAGAATTAAAAGAGCGCCATACACGTAAAAATCGCAAGAAAACTGAAAATGAAATTGACGCTAAAGCAAAATCAATGGTACGAAAACCTAAAAAAGTTAAACCAGGATATAAACGTAATATGAAGTGGGAAATGGATAAAATTAAAAAGAGAGAACGCCGGATTAAAAACCGTAAAAAGTAAGGGGTTTTTTCATATGTTTTTAGGATCACATGTCTCCATGAGTGGGAAAAGGATGTTGCTTTCTGCTAGTGAAGAAGCAGCATCTTATGGTGCAAATACGTTTATGATTTATACTGGTGCACCTCAAAATACACGACGTAAACCAATTGAAGAACTAAATATTGAGGCTGGACAAGCACATATGAAGTCGCATGGTATGTCGAATATTGTTGTTCATGCTCCTTATATTATTAACATTGGAAACTCTCTTAAGCCGGCAACGTTTGCACTTGGCGTCGAGTTCTTACAGAAAGAAATCGAACGAACAGCTGCACTTGGAGCAAGCCAAATTGTTCTTCATCCAGGGGCACACGTTGGTGCTGGAGTTGAACAAGGAATCGCTAAAATCATAGAAGGTTTAAATGAAGTGTTATCTCAAGACTTCCCAGTCCAGATTGCGCTAGAAACAATGGCTGGAAAAGGGACTGAATGTGGACGTTCTTTTGAAGAAATTGCTCAAATCATCAATGGAGTGACACATAATGAACGACTTTCTGTTTGTTTTGACACGTGTCACACTCACGATGCTGGTTATAATATCGTGGAAGATTTTGATGGTGTATTAAATCAATTTGATCAATTGATTGGTATAAATCGTTTAAAAGTGCTTCACATAAACGATAGTAAAAATATTCGAGGTGCAGGGAAAGATCGCCATGAAAATATTGGCTTTGGAGAAATAGGATTTTCCGCACTCAATAATATTGTCCATCATTCGCAACTGAAAGAAGTACCGAAAATCTTAGAAACTCCTTTTGTTGGATTAGATGCCAAAAATAAAAAAGCACCATATTCTTATGAAATCAGCATGTTTAAATCCCAAGAGTTTAAACCTGAACTTATTGAAAGTTTGCGTGCTTAATACATAAAAGACTCAAGCATTTAGTTGCTTGAGTCTTTTTTATAGACCAAAATGTTTGAAGAGTTTTTTTGTACGTTTAGTTCCTAAAATGTCTGCAATTTGCTTATGCACATGTGCAGGAGGGCCAAATAATACCCATTGTAATGACGCTTTATCAAAGATTGGTCGAATTAACTTCACTTCTTGTGACGTTAGAGTTACTGGAAGTTCATTCGACATTTTAGCGATATCTTCATCCGATTTATCTTTTATCGCAAGAATTAGTTCCCAAATTTCCAATACTTCATCCTTTCAAGATAATTGAGTTTACATCCATGCTTTTCTTCGTTATACTAATCAATTGTAAATCGTAATGATTATGAATTAGAAAGAGGCGAGGTTTATGAATACGCCATATGATATTGAACTTCAGAATGTATCTTTTCAATACGATCAAACGATTGTACTAAAGAACATTTCTTTACAAGTACGACAAGGGGATTTTTTGGCGGTGTTAGGACCAAATGGATCAGGTAAGTCTACTTTACTAAAAATTATTTTGGGAATTTTAAAACCAACTATTGGTTCTATTCATTTATTTGGAGAGAAAAGTAAAGATTTTAAAAAGAGAGAATGGATTGGCTATGTTTCACAAAAATCTAACGCGTTTAATACAGGGTTTCCAGCGACTGTTTTTGAAGTAGTTGAAAGTGGATTAGTTAAAAAGACAGGTCTGTTCAAAAGATACCCAAAAGACGCAAAGCAATTGGTTGAAGAAGCATTGCAATCTGTAGACATGCTAGATTTTATGGATCAATCAATTGGAGAGTTATCAGGTGGTCAACAACAACGCGTCTTTATTGCGCGTGCACTAGTAGCTAAGCCGAAGTGTTTAATTTTAGACGAACCAACCGTTGGAATTGATCATCAACATGTTCAATCATTTTATAATATGCTGGCGCAATTAAATCGTGAGAAAAACTTAACGCTTATTCTAGTAACTCATGATGTAGATACTGTATCAGATCGAATTAGTCATGTGGCTTGTTTGAATCAAACGATTCATTTTCATGGGTATAAAAATGAATACATTCAATTAAGTGATGAAGATCGTCAAGCATGGTACGGACATTCTGTGCGGAAAATCCATCATTCTAAAAGTGAGGGCATAACATGATTTCGGGGTTATTAAACTATGAATTTTTACAAAATGCTTTTGCCTCGGGAATCATTATTGGGTTCATCGCACCTCTGCTAGGGGTATTTATTGTTGTGCGTAGGTTGTCCCTCATATCGGATGCATTAAGTCATGTCACGCTAGCGGGGATTGCTGGTAGTTTATACTTAAGTCAATCAGTAGCCCTCATGGCGCTATTAAATCCGCTTTACCTGGGCATAGTGGCAGCCGTAACGGGTTCAATACTGATTGAGAGATTGCGCCGATTATATAAGCATTATGAAGAACTGGCAATACCAATTATTATGTCTGCTGGAATTGGTTTTAGTGCAATCTTTATTTCTTTAGCAAATGGATTTAGTTCCGATTTATTTGGCTATTTATTTGGTTCTGTGTCAGCCGTGAGTCGGCAAGATTTATGGATTATTTTGGGAATATCATTTATTGTTATTAGTTTTTTATTTTTATTTTATAAAGAGTTATTTGTTTTGTCTTTTGACGAAGAGTATGCAAAAGCTTCCGGGCTTCCTGCGAAGTGGGTGCATTTGTTATTTATGATTGTCACTGCTCTCGTAATTGCAGCTAGTATGAGAATTGTTGGGATTCTTCTTGTTTCATCATTAATGACATTGCCAGTCGCTTCAAGCATGCGTTTAGCAAAAGGGTTTAAACAAGTCATTTTATATGCGGTTATCTTTGGAGAGGCTTCTGTCATTATTGGACTTGTTTCAGCTTTCTATTTAAATATTGCTCCAGGGGGAACCATTGTTGTAACATCTATCATTATCTTACTATTGGTGTTAATCGGCAAAAAGATATGGTTAAGGGTTATTACGAAGGCCGAAAGGGGACGTCTCGTTTGAATCTTACAAAAGCCTGGTCCCTTTTAAAAGAAAGTGGCTATAAAAAAACAGATAAACGCGAACAAATTTTACATTTGTTTGAAAAAACAGATCGTTATTTAACCGCACGGGATTTATTAGACGTTATGAAAAAAGATTATCCAGGGATGAGTTATGATACGATTTACCGGAATCTAAGTACTTTTGTAGAGTTAGGGATATTAGAAGAAACTGAGTTATCAGGAGAACGTCATTTCAGGATGCATTGTGAAACTGATCATCACCACCATCATTTCATTTGCATGATTTGTGGAAAAATTAAAGAAGTTCATCTCTGTCCAATGGACATGTTAGATAAAAAGTTACCGGATTATCAAATAGATAGCCATAAATTTGAAATTTATGGAAAGTGCCCAAGTTGTCGATAGATTATTATAAAAAAAGCCATTACTTGATTATACAAGTCAAATTAAAAGCGTGAGGTATAGGGGGACCCCCCTATGACCTCACGCTTTTTGTGATAAGAATGAATGTTGAATCCAAGCATCAGCTTCCAACCAGTTATTCACACGAATAACACCATTAGGTACAGCCTCTTGATTATAAGGTGTATTAAATAGGAGTACAGGAATGTTTAGCTCTTCTGCAATTCCAACCGCGTTATCGTGTTTATCTTCAAAAAATACATCGATTCCTAAGTTTTTTGCAGTTTGGATTTTATCATGTGAACCAATCAATTCAATATGGTCATAGGCAAGCTTTTGATCAGTAAACCATTTCAAGGTCACATCTCGAACACTTTGTCCTCGAGCGGAAATAAAATATAAAGCGTGTTCTTTTTTCCATTCGGTCAAGATTTTATGTGCATCCACTTGAATTGGTGAAGTTGCATATATTTCTGGTTCAGCTTGTTTAAACCATTTGTAGAACTCTTCAGATGTGACCGGGAATGCTTTAGTTAAGTCATATTCTTTAATGTCATCCAGTACTAAATTACACGAAAAAGCTTTATTAATATGCGGTAATAAAGAAGTAGGGCAAGTTACCGTTCCGTCAATATCAATTCCAAACCGATATCGTGACAATTCATTCGCCCCCTTATTCAGCGTTTAATTTCTCTTGCGCTTGTTTATCAAAATATTCTTGCGCAATTTTATCAATTTCTTTCTTAAGCTCTTCAACCATTGTTGCTTCAGGCACTTTACGAACGGTTTTACCCTTCATGAATAACAATCCTTCACCTCTTGCGCCAGCAATCCCGATATCTGCTTCACGTGCTTCCCCAGGTCCATTTACAGCACATCCCAAAACAGCAACCTTAATTGGGGCTTTAATGTTAGAAATGTATTCTTCTACTTCATTTGCAATTGTAATCAAATCAATCTCTATTCGCCCGCAAGTAGGACAAGAAATCAACGTGGCGGCATTTGATGAAAGGCCAAATACTTTTAGCATTTCACGAGCGACTTTAACTTCTTCAACGGGATCAGCGCTAAGTGAAACGCGAAGCGTATTTCCTATACCGTGACTTAACAAAGCGCCTAAACCTGCAGCGCTCTTAATGGATCCGTTCACCAAAGTTCCAGACTCTGTAATTCCAAGGTGCAGTGGGTAGTCGAAGGCTTGGGAAGCTTTTACATAAGCCTCAATAGCTAAGCTGACATCAGAGGCTTTCAACGAAACGATGATATCATGAAAATCCAAGTCTTCTAATATTTTAATGTGGTGTAACGCGCTCTCAACCATTCCTTCAGCAGTTGGATACCCATATTTTTCAATGATTTTACGTTCAAGAGAACCTGCATTGACACCGATACGAATTGGAATCCCTTTTGCTTTGGCAGCATTTACAACGGCTTCTACTTTTTCTCTTCTGCCAATATTCCCAGGATTAATTCGAATTTTGTCTGCACCATTTTCAATCGCTTTTAATGCTAATTTATAATCAAAATGTATATCCACAACGAGTGGAATATGAATACGTTTTTTAATCTCAGCAATTGCATCGGCTGCACGATCATCCGGGCATGCTACTCGAACCACTTGACACCCAGCTTCTTCTAGTCTCAATATTTCAGCTACAGTAGCTTCGACATCATGTGTTTTAGTAGTCGTCATACTTTGAATAAATAATTCATTGCTACCACCTATCGTAATATTGCCAACACGAACGGGGCGAGTTTTGGAACGGTGAATCATTTCACTCATGAAAATTCTCTCCTTTTCGGGCTTACAGCCTTCACTACTCCTTATTTTAGCAGTCATGAAAAGGATATGACAAGGAAGAAACGTTACTTAATGATTAAGAACAAGTTAATTTTGTGACTTTAAATATAGGAATCTTGACAATTTCACCTGCTTGCAGTGCTTGATTTCGCAAGTGTGGGTTTTCGATATAGAAAGCTTCTAAGCGTTCGGTAAGACTAACCCATTGTTCCGAGGGATATACCCCAAATAAAGATAAGATTGTATCGCCTTCCAACGTTTGAACGGGAAATACTTCATACGCATTAGCTTGAATTTTTTCGCAAGTAGATTCTGGTTGAGAGAAAGCTGCGAGAGAGATAGTGCCATCAAGTAAATCAATTTTAATGATATAAGCAAAGAGCAATATTAAGGTTGCTAGTCCAATTATCCTCATAAGCAATCCTCCTTTGTTTAACTTATGTAGAACAAAGGAAGATTATCATTATTTTTTAGGGTAGTATTTTAAAGCAAGACCTAAATAGATGAAACATATTATTGAGGAAATAATGAAATTCCAGCCCTCAGTCATTCCTATGTAAATGAAAGCGATTGATAGGATTGTTGGCGTTGTATAAGCAAAGGCGGTTGTGCGCCAAACATGTCTGTAATCGCCTCTACGGTTCAGAAGTTTTAACAATAAGAATCCAACCATTGCCATTAAACTAATACGTGTAAAGAGCATGAGTGTGGACATAATAAATTGAATAATAAAAGCGAATGGGTAAAGTAGCCATTCTATTTGATGAATAAACTCTAAAATTCCTGGTGTTGAAGAGGCGTCATCTTTTAAGACTCCAATAAATCCCAGAAATGATATTAGCGATAAGATTGTGACAAATAAAAATACATATTGAATGACTTTACCAATCGTAATAAATCGAAAAGCAGCCAGTTTCTTCGGATTTGTAATGGATGAAAAAACGAATTGGGCGATGGACATGACTATCTCTCCTTTGTATTCATATCATACTACTTTTTGAAGTTGATATATGTAAATTTATGAGGTAGAGATAAAGTGTAATCGAATTGTTAAGATATTGTAAATTTAATATGAAGGTCTTTACAAACATTTGTCGAAGTGTTCATAATAAGATTTGTTGAAAATTGTCGAATTAGGAGTTGAAGTTGAAACGTGGAAGTTAATTGGCAAGAAATATTGTTTCAGTTTATTGGAGGTCTAGGGATCTTCTTGTTCTCGATTAAATACATGGGTGATGGGTTACAAAAAGCAGCTGGTGACCGTTTACGTAATATTTTAGATACGTTTACAACAAATCCATTTATGGGTGTCTTAGTAGGTATTATCGTAACCATATTAATTCAATCGAGTTCAGGTACTACAGTTATAACGGTTGGTCTTGTAAGTGCTGGATTTATGACGCTAAGACAAGCAATTGGAGTTATCATGGGTGCAAATATTGGGACCACTGTTACAGCTTTTATTATTGGCTTCGATGTTGGTGATGCAGCACTACCAATTATGGCACTTGGTGCATTCCTTATTTTCTTCATTAAAAAGAATAATATTCAGAATTTAGGAGAAGTTATCTTTGGATTTGGTGGCTTATTCTTAGGGATGGAGTTAATGAGTGGTGGGATGAAACCACTTCGTGAATTTCAAACTTTTATTGATTTAACTGTCAATATGAGTGAACACTCTATTTTAGGTGTAATTGTAGGAACCGTCTTTACACTAATTGTTCAAAGCTCAAGTGCAACTGTTGGAATCCTTCAAGGGTTATATAGTGAAGGGATTTTAAACCTAGATGCATCTTTACCAGTTCTCTTTGGAGACAATATTGGAACTACAATTACAGCTATATTAGCTTCTATTGGTGCTTCAATTGCAGCTCGTCGTGCAGCGGCAACACATGTCTTATTTAATGTAGTTGGTAGTGTTATTTTCTTAATTATTTTAGGACCTTTTACAATGTATGTAGAATGGTTGTCGGGATTATTAGGTTTAGAGCCAAAAATGCAAATTGCATTTGCACATGGAACGTTTAATATCGTGAACACTATTATCCAATTTCCTTTAATTGGTGCTTGGGCATACCTTGTAACTAAGTTTATCCCGGGTGAAGAAGTGACAATTGAATATAAACCTAAGCATTTAGATCCGCATTTTATCGATACAGCACCTTCAATTGCAATTGGACAAGCAAAAGAAGAAATTCTTCGAATGGGTCACTTTAGTGTCCAAGGACTACAAGAGTCTTTTGAGTATTTAAAATCTCAAAATAAAAAACATGCTGATGTTGGCTATCAACTAGAAGAAGCCATTAATAATTTAGATCAAAAAATCTCGGACTATTTAGTGAAAATCTCTGCGGAATCTATTTCTAATGCAGATTCAGCGCGTCATGTCATGTTGATGGAAACTGTTCGTGATATCGAACGAGTTGGCGATCATTTTGAAAATATAATTGAATTAATTGACTATCAAATTGCTAACCGTGTGACAATAACAGGTGATGCGTTAGAAGATTTAACTGA
>JBFGKX010000064.1:0-11611 GCA_041576455.1 Paenisporosarcina sp.
AAATGGTGCACCAGCTTGTATCATTTGATTAATAAACCAATTCGTTTGCGTTAGTGCTAATTTACTTCTTCTTGAACCTACAATAATTTTTCTCACAGTCAACAACCTTTCATAATAGATGATGCGTATTCGTAGCTATAACTTCTTTTAATCGACTTGCTGCTTTGCGCTTATTAGTATTTCTACATATGTAATGGCGTAGATAAAGTTTATTTTCTTTATGCCATCCTACCCTAAAACCAATTATCAATATTCAGACTCTCTTCATAAGTTTAATACCAAAAGTGGAAATCCGATAATCGACTTCCCAAAAAGAAATTAACTAAGACCAATAGAAATGCGTATACATGACCTAGTGCATAATTTGTTCCGTGCAATGTTCCTTTTTGATGGCGATAAAATAAATACCCATAAATAAATAGTAAAATAAATGACCCGATAATTTTTACATCTACCAACGTAAATTCATTGAGCGACACATACGCCCATTGTAGCCCGAGAATTAAGCTAACTAACAGAAATGGAATACCCGTACCAATCGAAATAGTCATGCCTTTTTCCGTTTGATCAAGGGATGGTAATTTACTAAATTGCTTCGTCCATTTCTTCTTCTTTAACAACCGATATAAAATATGATAGAGCGTTGAAAAAACAAATGATAATGAGAATGCGACATACGATAGAATCGCAAATGTAACATGAATGAATAGCAACTCGGAAATGAGTGCTTCCCCAACTGGCGACTGTTCAATTTGTACAGGTGCAAATGTATGAATGGTGATGAAAATAAACCCAATGACATTTAGGAAAAACACAGGCACCAATACCCGATATGTAAGATGGAGTACGATGGACAATGTAATTAACAACCATGCGTAAAAATAAATGCCTTCAAACAGCGTTAAAATCGGAAACCTCTTCGTTTCGACAATATAAAGAACTAAAAACACCGTTTGCAACAACCACACCGTACTTAATAACCAGAATGCAATGCGGTGCGCTTTCGAGTCTTTATCTAAATAATCAATGAAGTAAAATACAAGGCTGATTGCGTAGAGGATTACCATTCCTTCATGCAGCCTTGTCATGGTCAAATCCGCCACTTCCTTACCCCTTTTCGCTTCAGACATATAGTGGAACATAATCCATGATCGTCATCATAATCCCACTCATTTGGGGACAATCATTTAATTATTTAATTCTCGTTTGTCTAATCGACAACCGGAAGAACACACATCAATGTATCTAATGATAAAAAGCGTTTTCGCATGTATAGTTTACCATACACCTACGAAAACGCCTCCTAACATGAATTAAAATGAATACCCTGGACTTGCTACTTTTGTTGATTCTTCCGCATCTTTCACTGGCTGGTTCAAAGTGACCAATTGTCGCTCTTTTTCAAGTTGCACTTCTTCTTCAATCCCAAATATTTGTTGGAATAGTTGAAGTTGTTCATGTGAATTTGATGCAGCAGCCAATTCTTTCGCTTGTAGGATTGGATCTTTTAATAATTGATTAATAATAGATTTAGTATGTTTGTTCAAGATTTTACGTTCGCGGTCTGTAAGTTCAGGCATTTTATTTTCTATGCTTGCCATTGTTTCCGTTTGAATTTGCAATGCTTTTTGACGAAGTGCTGATATTACAGGCACTACACCTAAAGTTCCTAACCACTCTTTAAATTGAACAAGTTCTAATTCAATCATCAGCATGATTTCATTGGCTGCACGTTGACGTTCAGCTAAATTCGCTTCAACAATGCCTTGCAAATCATCAATATCGTATAAGAATACATTTGGAAGTTGACCAATTTTCGGATCTAAATCCCTAGGCACAGCAATATCGACCATAAATAATGGTTTCCCTTTACGCAAACGTTCTACAAATTGCATTAATTCAAAGTCCACAACAAAATCAGTTGAACCGGTTGAACTAATTAAAATATCGGCTTCTAGTAATGCACATTGAAGTTCCTGTATAGACTTCGCTTGTCCATCAAATTTTTCTGCCAGTAATTGCGCCTTTTCAAAGGTACGATTAATCACAGTGACTTTGCTAGCTCCACTACCTTGAAGGTTTTTAATCGCGAGTTCGCCCATTTTACCAGCGCCTAAAATCACCACATGCTTTTGATTTAGTGAGCCAAAAATTTTCTTGCCAAGTTCAACTGCTGCATACGACACAGAAACAGCATTTTCACCAATCGCTGTTTCTACATGCGCACGTTTTGCAACTGTTACTGCTTGTTTAAATAATTGATTAAACACCGTTCCAGTTGTTCCACATTCTTGGCCTTCTAAGAAACTTTTTCGAACTTGTCCAAGAATTTGAGTCTCCCCAAGAACCATTGAATCAATTCCAGCCGTTACTCGGAATAGATGTTCCATTGCCCCTTCATCTTCGTATATAAATAAAAAGGATGAAAACGATTCAATCGGAATATTGAACCAGTTCGACAAAAATTGTTTTATATAATAACGTCCCGTATGTAACTGATCCACAACCGCATAGATTTCAGTTCTGTTACATGTTGAGACAATCACGTTTTCTAATATGCTTTTCTGCTCTTGCAGTGTTCGCATCGCCTTCGGTAATTCTGATTCGACAAAGGATAATCGTTCGCGAATCTCTACCGGAGCTGTGCGATAATTGACACCAACTACGATGGTATACATGGTTTCATGTCACCTCTCACGTTCTATTTCATGCCTCTAATTATAACATGCTTATTGTCAATTGACGGTCTCAAATGTGAACAAGCTATGAAATCAAGACTGAGTGAATAGCTACATTGTAATAATTCTTATGTCAGTGTAACAAAACTTACATAAGGCGACAATCATTTTGCTTTTTCGCGGAATTATCTGTCAATAGATAAGATTTAAACTAGTTGGATGGAATCATTCTCTAGGTTGACAGAATCGGTCGCCAGGTTGACAAAATGATGTTCCAAGTTGAAGCTTTGGTGTTCTTGGTTGACAAAGTCATGCTGCAGGTTGTACAAAACGATTCCGCCATCACCTCAAGAAATTTAGATTCTTCGATTACCATACATGGAAGGGCAATAAAAAAACTCTCTAGAAAGCAATCAGCTTCATAGAGAGTGTAACCAAGCTATTCAAGTGTCATACGGCGTTCGATTTCTGCCCATGCTGCATCAAATCCAAGTCCGGTTTCAGAAGAGAACACAATCATCGTGTCATGTGCTTCCATATCAAGCTCATCACGGACCATTTTCTTATGTTTCTCCCACTTGCCTTTCGGGATTTTATCCGCTTTTGTTGCGATGACGATACATGGAATTTGGTGATGCTTTAAGAAATCATACATCATGCAATCATCATCTGAAGGTGGGTGACGTAAGTCTACAATCTGAATCACAGCTTTTAATAAATCCCGGCTCGTGATATAGGTATCAATCATTTTGCCCCATGCTTCGCGTTCACTTTTCGACACTTTTGCATAGCCATATCCCGGTACATCAACAAAAAACAGTTGTTCTTCAATTTTATAGAAGTTCAACGTTTGCGTTTTCCCTGGTTTAGATGAAATACGGGCCATACTCTTGCGACCTATCATTTTATTAATAAATGAAGATTTTCCAACATTTGAACGACCAGCTAAAGCAAACTCCGGAAAACCATCTTCCGGATATTGCTCTGGTCGTACTGCACTAATTACCAATTCTACGTTATGCACTTTCATTGCATGCCGCCTCCTTCTAATGCTATTTCTAGCACTTCATCAGCATGCGAAACAAGTTTAAATGTTAATTCCTCGCGCACACTTTCCGGTATATCTTCTATATCACGTTCATTATCTTTTGGTAAAATAATCGTTGTTAATCCTGCACGGTGAGCACTCAATGTTTTTTCTTTAACGCCACCGATTGGTAAGACACGACCTCGCAAAGTGATTTCTCCCGTCATTCCCACTTCTCGTCGAATTGGACGTTGAACAAGTGCAGACACAAGAGCAGTTGCAATCGTAATGCCTGCTGAAGGACCATCCTTTGGTACTGCCCCTTCAGGTACGTGGATATGAATATCATGAGATTCATGGAAATCTACATCCAAACCAAGTGCGTCTGCTTTCGAACGTACAAAAGACAGAGCTGTTTGGGCAGATTCCTTCATCACGTCGCCTAACTTACCTGTTAAAATCAACTTTCCTTTACCAGGTGATAACGATACTTCAATTTGAAGGGTATCTCCACCTACTGTTGTATAAGCTAATCCTGTAGCGACACCAATTTGATTTTCCGTTTCAGCTTGTCCATAACGGAATTTATGTTTGCCAATTAAATCTTCTAACGTCGATGATTTAATGACGATGCGTTTTTTCTCAGTTGACACAACTTGTTTAGCAGCTTTTCGGCAGATTGATGCAATTTGACGCTCTAAGCTACGTACACCCGCCTCGCGCGTATAATAACGAATTAAATCCAAAATCGCATCATCTTTAAGTTGCATTTGAGACTTTGTTAATCCATGTTCTTTTAATTGCTTTGGAAGCAAGTGATTCTTAGCGATGGATTGCTTTTCCATCTCGGTATATCCCGCAATTGATATGATCTCCATTCGGTCACGTAATGGACCTGGGATCGTACTTAAATCATTCGCAGTAGCAATAAAGAGCACATTTGATAAATCGTAGGTTTCTTCAATGTAGTGGTCGCTAAATGAATGATTTTGTTCTGGGTCAAGTACTTCCAGCATTGCCGAAGAAGGATCTCCACGGAAGTCATTTGACATTTTATCAATTTCATCAAGTAAGAACACCGGATTAATTTTGCCCGCTTTTTTCATCCCTTGAATGATACGGCCTGGCATTGCACCAACATAAGTTCTGCGATGGCCGCGAATCTCCGACTCATCACGTACTCCACCTAATGAAATACGAACAAATTGACGCCCTAGCGATTCAGCAATTGACCTGGCGAGAGATGTTTTTCCTACTCCTGGAGGTCCAGCTAAACATAAAATCGGCCCTCGCAGCGAGTTCGTTAATTGGCGAACAGCTAAGTATTCTAGCACACGCTCTTTCACGGATTCTAACCCATCGTGATCGCGATTTAAAATCGTTTCAGCGTGGTTGATATCCAATCGATCGGCTGTAGCATCTGTCCAAGGGATTCCCACGAGCCAATCGATATAATTTCGTATAACACCGCTTTCTGCGGCTGCTGCTGGTAACTTCTCATAACGATCTAATTCTTTTTGTGCCACTTTTAGTGTCGATTCAGGCATCCCTGACTCTTCAATTTTTTTGCGCAGTTCAGCAACTTCTCCCGTCTTACCTTCTTTATCGCCAAGTTCGGTTTGAATTGCTTTCATTTGTTCGCGCAAATAAAATTCTTTTTGCGTTCGCTCCATTGCTTGTTTAACGCGTTCAGAAATTTTCTTTTCCATATCTAGCACTTCTTGCTCATTATGCAAACGGTTAATTAACCATTCCAAACGCTCTTTCACATCAAAGATTTCAAGAACTTCTTGTTTGCCACTCAATTTAAGCGGTAAGTAAGAAGCAATCATATCTGCCAAGCGACCTGGTTCTTCAATATCCGACACGGTGTTATACGTTTCAGTTGTCACTTTTTTGGATACTTTCGAGTACTTTTCAAAGTACTCCAACACCATTCGCATGAGCGCTTCATGTTCAGGTGTTTTTTCTGTCTCATCTTGTGAAGATGTTACGCTAACTGTTGCATATTGATCGTTATCTGTGTAACTTGACCAAGAGGCACGTTCTACACCTTCGACTAAGACA
Organism: Paenisporosarcina sp.; assembly: GCA_041576455.1. GTDB lineage: Bacteria > Bacillota > Bacilli > Bacillales_A > Planococcaceae > Paenisporosarcina. The sequence goes on from JBFGKX010000064.1 coordinate 5,773, forward strand.
CGAATTGTGCCATTTGGCAATTTAATCATTTGATTTACTTTGGCTAATGTGCCAATTTCATTTAAATCATCTTCTCCAGGTTGTTCAACATTCATTTCTCTTTGCGTTGCCAAGAAGATAATTTCATCGGATAACAACGCCTGTTCTAAGGCAGCAACAGAACGCTCACGGCCAACATCGATATGTAAGACCATCGTTGGAAATACTAATAAACCACGTAAAGGCAATAATGGAACTATTTTTTCTTCATTTTTCTTTGTCATGTTGAAAGTCACCTCCATCCAATTTTGTCCGATTAATCTAAAAATCAAACATAAGGAAGAAAAAGCTGACATCCGAGCTGCGCGTATGCAAACGCACGTTCGAAGCCAGCTTCTCTTTCTCAGCTAAACTTACGCTGAAGTTTTTTCATCATCTTGATCTAATATAGAACCATCACTTAAAACCAATTTCGGGCGTACAGAATCCGTTACTGTTTCTTTTGTAATGACGCATTCAACAATGTCATCACGCGATGGCAACTCATACATAACTTCTAGCATTAGAGACTCAATAATTGAACGTAAGCCACGTGCTCCCGTTTTGCGTTCAATTGCAAGTTTCGCAATTTCAATCAATGCATCATCTTCAAATGTTAATTTCACATTATCCAATTCAATCATTTTTTGATATTGCTTAACTAATGCATTTTTTGGTTCAGTTAAAATTTGCACAAGGGCATTTTCATTTAACTGTTCTAAACTTGCCAATACCGGCAAACGACCAATAAATTCTGGGATTAGCCCGAATTTTAATAAGTCTTCTGGGATTAATTGAGACAGTAAAGAAGATTCTTCAGGATCTTTTTTATTCGGATCCGAACCAAACCCAATTACTTTTTGGCCTAAACGACGTTTGATAATCTGGTCAATGCCATCAAAAGCACCACCTACAATGAACAAAATGTTCGTTGTATCGATTTGAATGAATTCTTGATGAGGATGCTTTCGCCCACCTTGAGGAGGAACGCTTGCAACAGTACCTTCTAAAATTTTCAGAAGTGCTTGCTGTACGCCTTCACCAGAAACATCACGTGTAATTGATGGATTTTCTGATTTACGAGCTACTTTATCAATTTCATCGATATAGATTATGCCTTTTTCAGCTTTTTCCACATCATAATCAGCTGACTGAATTAATTTTAGAAGAATATTTTCTACATCTTCTCCCACATATCCAGCTTCTGTCAGTGATGTTGCATCTGCAATGGCAAATGGCACATTCAAAATACGCGCTAAGGTTTGAGCAAGTAATGTTTTCCCACTACCTGTAGGTCCCAAAATCACAATGTTCGATTTTGATAATTCCACATCATCAATTTTACTATTCGAATTAATCCGTTTGTAATGGTTATAAACAGCAACGGCAAGTGATTTTTTTGCTCGTTCTTGACCAATTACATATTCACCAAGGATTGAAAGGATTTCTTTCGGTTTTGGAACTTCTTTAAACTCAGTTTCTTCTTCTGTACCGAGTTCTTCTTCTACGATTTCTGTACATAGTTCTATGCATTCATCGCAAATATATACACCAGGCCCTGCGACCAGTTTACGAACTTGTTCTTGGGATTTTCCACAGAAGGAACACTTTAAATTCCCTTTTTCGTCATTAAATTTGAACAAAATATTCACCCCTATTCAAGCCACAATCTTACAAGATTCTTATTGTGGAATCAACTAATAAGATTGATGAAAACATGGAAATTTATTTTTCATCACTTATGTATCTTTTGGAACTATCACCAATCATTACCTATGTATGAGAGAAAACAAGGCACGGGCAAAATGTCCGCGCCTTGTTTTACTCAAAATATATGAAAAATTATTCTGTAACTTTAGCGTTTTCAACTAAGAAGTCAATTGTTTTTTGCATACGAAGATCGTTTTCTAATGCGCTAGTTCCACCAAGAGCTGTACGGATTTGTTCAGCTGTCATGTTGAATTGTGCAGTCATTTTTTCGATTTCAGCATTAAGTTCTTCTTCTGTCGCTGTAAATCCTTCAGCTTCAGCAATTGCTTCTAACGTTAATGAAACCTTCACACGTTTTTGAGCATCTTCAGTCATTTGTGTGCGAAGAGCTTGTTCGTCTTGACCTGAGAATTGGAAGTAAAGGTCAAGATTCATACCTTGTTGTTGTAAACGTTGTTCGAAATCTTTAAGCATACGCTCAACTTCAGCATCAATCATTGCTTGAGGAATGTCGATAGTTGCATTGTCTGCAGCTTTTTCAACTAACTCATCTTTAATCGCAGCTTCAGCAGCAGTCTTTTTGTCTGCTACAGTTTTCTCTTTTAATTTTGTACGAAGTGCTTCGATTCCTTCAACTTCACTATCGATTTCTTTTGCAAGCTCATCGTTAAGTTCAGGAAGTTCTTTCCCTTTAACTTCTTTCACTGTAACTTTGAAAGTAGCTTCTTTTCCTGCAAGCTCAGCTGCATGGTATTCTTCTGGGAATGAAACAACAACATCTTTTTGATCTCCAGTTTTAGCACCAATTAATTGCTCTTCAAATCCTGGGATGAATGAACCAGAACCAATTTCAAGTGCGTGATCTTCGCCAGCGCCACCTTCAAATGCTTCTTCACCTAGGAATCCTTCAAAGTCGATGACAGCAGTATCGCCATTAGCAATTGCCTCTTCTTCTTTAATTACTAATTCAGCTAAACGAGTTTGATGTTCGCTTAATTGAGCTTCAATTTCTTCGTCAGTTACTGCAGTGTCTTGTTTTGATACTTCAAGACCTTTGTATTCGCCAAGAGTTACTTCAGGACGAACTGTAACAGTTGCTGTGAAAATTAAGTTTTCACCTTGCTCCATTTTTTCAATGTCGATTTCTGGACGGTCTACAGGATCAATTCCTGCTTCTTCTACCGCTGCAGCATACGCATCTGGAAGAATGAAATCTAAAGCATCTTGGTATAAAGATTCAGCACCAAAGCGTTGTTCGAACATTTTACGAGGCATTTTCCCTTTACGGAAACCTGGCACATTAATTTCTTTAACTACTTTTTTAAAAGCTTTGTCTAAACCTTCATTCACTTTTACCGCTTCTACTTCTACTGTTAATACACCTGTGTTACCTTCTTGTTTTTCCCATTTCACTGACATATATTCAACCTCCATCATTAAATTCACTTGTTATAATCATTCTTATCTATGATTTTGACAACCATTCTAGTATAGCACAACTACTCATACTTTCAACTTTTTTCACATGTCCCGTAATTCGAAAAGCAAGTCAATCTTTTGAAGTAAGTCAAACAACTTCCCTTCTTGATGGACCTCTTCCCCCAGCATCGCGCCCACATAATGAATATATGCTTCTACAATTTCTTCTTCCTTGTAAGAAAACCATTCAAATGGATATGTGGCAAATGAATGCCGAATGATTAAATCATGAACCATTTCTAATTTTGTTGGATTCTGCGTTAATTCTTCACCGGTTGCCCTTAATACCGCATCCACGATGGGTGTCTGAGATGGGTCCAGTAGATTCTGTGGAGAAATCACAGCTTGGTAGCCGAATTTTTCAACGGTTACATTTCGATTCATTCCCTGATGCACCATTAATAATAAAGCAAATGATCTCGTTATGGGAGAAATCAGCTTATCTTCAATAATAATGATAAGCTCGTTTTCAACAGGTGTTAAATCTTCCCCGTCCAATTCCACTAAAAGTTGTTGTTGTTTATCTTCTGAAAACCGTGAAAATGTATCATATTGAAATAAGCTTACTTCAATTTGATTGTGGTGTGGAACATCTACTAAAGTTTCTTCACTTTTTTGTTTTGCTACCCTTGCATTTAATGTGAGCAATTGCTGAAATTTGTCCACTTTATCTGGAGGTACAACGCCTTCTTCTAACAAGGACTCTACCAACTCTGTAACTTCCTCAAACTTCCGAAGCTCCATTAAAATTGTGACATATAATTCCATGGTTTCGAAGTAATATGTAGGTCCTATTTTTAACAATTCTTCACAAATTGTTTTCGCTTCTTCAAATTCTCTAATCTCGTATAAAGAATAGGCATAGACCCCAAGTGTTTGTTCATCCGCTTCTTGATAGGTCAGGGCTTGTCTAATTGAATTCACAGCTAATTCATATTGAAATTCTTCAGCATACTTAATCCCTTCAGATATCAACCTATCCACCATACCCGGAAGAACAATAAGGTTTTCTTTTGTTTGAAGTTTTCCGTACTTTTTTCGCAATGTGTACTCCGCCTTTCTCTTACGCTTATCCTAGCATAAAACGAAAAAAAGATGCGCACGTTTACGCATCTTTTGCTCAATATTTCAACCTGGAATTCTAATGATGAAAGTGGTACCGATGCCTATTTTACTTTCAACTGTGATTTTGCCATTCATTTTGCTTATTAATCCATATACCATCAGCATCCCAAGGCCTGTCCCTTCTTTTTTCGTTGAATAATAGGGCTTTCCTAACTGTGAAATTTCATTTTCTGTCATTCCGACCCCTTGATCTTTAACGGTGATGATGATATTCCCGCCTTGTTCTGTCACACGAATGTAAAGTGTACCTCCATCTTTTTTCATGGATTCGATTCCATTTTTAAATAGATTTAGTAAGCACTGCTTCATTTGATTTTTATCATACTTTTTATTCAATTCATTTTCAAAATGAAGCATCATTTCCACTTGGTACATTTTTGCATAAGGCGTTAATATGTTTTTTACATATATAACTTCCTCTTTCAAATTTGAATACACCATATTCTCTGACTGAGGTTTAGCGAATGCCAGGAAATCACTAACAATTTTTTCTGCACGATTTAATTCTTCTAACGAAAAATCAATATATTCTTTTTCATTTCCCGTAATATTTTTAGAGTCTTTCAAAAGTTGTAAAAAACCTTTGGTGACTGTTAAAGGATTTCTAATTTCATGAGATACACTTGCAGAAAGTTCACTCAACACATGGAGCCTTTCTGATTGAAGATATTTTTCCCGATTCTTGATGTTAAAAATGACTCTTTCAACCATTAATATATTAATGGTGATGACACTAACATGCGTCGCAATTGAATACAAGACAAGCTCCCAAAATTGCGATGTCAATTCTTCAAAAAAGGTACTTAACGTCAATAAGTAGAGAGCCATCGTATACAAAGCTGTCATTATTCCAATTGTAACTCTTTTTCGCGTGTCAAATTTTTTAAAACTCTTGCTTAACCACGGCACAGTTATTAAAATGACAGTTGAAAAAAGTAAGGACTGTAAAGTACCTTCTCCCCCAATCATAAATCGATAAATATTTAAAACAAGGTATAGCCATAAAACTTCTTTATACCCTCCATAAAGTGCGACCATTAGAAATGGGATATATCGCAAATCGAAAATAAACCCAATATCGAGTCGAATCGGATACAACATACATAAAATCATTGAAACAGCAGAAAAAAAGATGAGCATTGAATTGTTACCAAAATATTTACGTTGATCTAAAAAGACGACAAATAGTAATACAGGAATCATTAAGAGCATCATATTTAGCAGCAATGTCTCGAACATCAATTTTTCTCCTTTGAATTCTTTTCTTTAACAAGCTCTTCTTAAAAATCTCTAATCTTTTACAATCATAACAGGAAATAGATTTAGTCATATTTCAAAAAAAAAATCCTCTTAATCAAATGAAACGAACTGAGCGTTTCTAAATTGATGAAGAAGATTTTTTGACACCTTATTATGGTGTCTACTTAATTTACGTCCCAGGAGGGATTCGAACCCCCGACCGACGCCTTAGAAGGGCGTTGCTCTATCCAGCTGAGCTACTGAGACT
>JBFGKX010000065.1:0-11558 GCA_041576455.1 Paenisporosarcina sp.
GTATCGAATAGGCTTTGGTGGGGGGTACTATGATCGCTACTTAAGCGATTACCATGGAACAACCATTTCCTTAGCATTTGACCTTCAACTTGTTAATGGTATACCTAAAGAGGGATATGATATTCCTGTAGATATAATACTTACGGAAACTAAACAAATTCAATGTGCGAAAATGGAGTGATAAAATGCAATCGATATATGATGTTATGCAATTTTTAAAAAGATTTGGTACTTACATTTATACAACAGATCGTCTATCAGATGTATTGCTTATGGAAGATGATATAAGAGAACTTTATAAGTCTCAAATGATGGAGACACAGGATTATCAAATGGCCATTCTCCTATTAAGGCAAGAAATGGCTCGACTAAGCGATAAACATAAAAAATGAATGAATTCTAAGTAATCTGTATCTCAATGGGGTACAGGTTTTTTAGTGAAAACCGTTTCTTTGAAAGGTTAATTTGTGTTCATTCATTTTAGATGCGAAACTTTTTGAAGTTTAATACGTCTTATATAAGGGTAAAGATTGAATAGGGCATTTTTAAGGTGTTCAAGTCCTTAATTAACAGAAAGTTGCACTGTTGTAAAAAAAGGATTAAGATATACTAATGTTTCTTTACTTCGGTGAATATAAAGAGTCGCTAATTAATAAGGTGAATACTAACGTGATAAAAGTGGCAAGGTTCCACTTTAGAGAGAAAGTTGTCGTTTGATCCTCTTAGAAATAAAGGATTAAGCGACATCTTTCTGCATGGGAAAAATTAAAGAAGAAGTTTTGAAGGAGGATGTTGGGAATGATGAAAAAAAATTACCTAAAACATTCGATTCTGGCAATAGCCATTTTACTTACATGGATTAAAACTTATGTGGTGTATCAAACCAGTTTTGATATGAAAATCGAAAATGTTATGCAACAGTTTATTTTATTTTTAAATCCATTAAGCTTTTTGCTTGCGGTGTATGGAATATCATTATATTTTAAATCCGTGAAAGTCAGAAATCGATATTTGTTAATTACTAGCTCGATTTTATCAATTATTTTATATGCTAACGTTGCTTTTTATCGGTTTTTTAGTGACTTTATTACATTACCGGTTTTGTTTCAAACGAGCAATTTTAGTGATTTAGGCACGTCTGCTTCAGAAAGTATATATATGATGGATGTATTTTATTTTACTGATGTAATCTTATTATTTGTCTTTATGAAATGGATGCCTAAAACGAGAGAAGTTGGGATGATCAAGCCTGCATATCGTCGTGCTTACTTTGTGTTAGCGGCAGCAATTTTATTCTTAAATTTAGGTCTTTCAGAAACGGAACGTCCCCAACTATTAACACGAAGCTTTGATCGTGAATTATTGGTGAAAAATATAGGGACGTACAATTATCATCTATATGATATTTATATCCAATCTAAATCACATGCACAACGTGCGTTAGCTGATGGTAGTGAACTAGTTGAAGTAAATAACTATGTCCGTTCTAACCAAGCTGAACCAAACTATGAAGTGTTTGGTATGGCAGAGGGTAAAAACTTAATTGTAGTTTCAATGGAGTCATTACAAACGTTTGTAGTAAATGAAGAAATGAATGGTGAAGTCATTACCCCATTTTTAAATACTTTAACTAAAGATAAAGACACGTATTACTTCCCTAATTTCTACCATCAAACAGGTTTAGGTAAAACATCTGATTCTGAATTTTTAGTTGAAAATGGATTATATCCATTAGGTGGAGGAGCTGTCTTCTTTACAAACAGTGGTAATACATTTAATTCCATGACGAATCGATTAAATGAAAAAGGGTATTTTACAAATGTCATGCATCCCAATAATAAAAGTTTTTGGAATCGTGATATCATGTATAAGGCTTTAAAAACACAGAAATTTTATGATGTTGCAAGTTACGATGTAGGTGAAGGCGAATCAGTAAACTGGGGATTAAAAGATATCCCTTTCTTTAAACAATCTGTAGATCTAATGACAGAAATGCCTCAACCATTTTACTCTCGATTGATTACATTAACGAATCACTATCCATTCCATTTAGATGAGGAAGATAAATTAATTTCTGAGTATGATTCAAATTCAGGAACGTTGAATCGTTACTTCCAAACAGCTCGATACATGGATGAGTCAATAAAAATCCTGTTTGAAGACTTAAAAGCAAAAGGATTATATGAAAATTCAATAATTGTCATGTACGGAGATCATTATGGCATTTCAGAAAATCACAATGAAGCAATGGCTCAATATTTAGGGAAAGAGATAACACCATTTGAAAGTGCACAATTACAACGAGTTCCTTTCTTTATTCATGTTCCAGGGTCAAATCAAGGGAAAATCATGAATGATGTAGCGGGACAATTGGATATTCGTCCTACATTATTGCATTTACTCGGTTTAGAAACTAATCGAGATATGCAACTTGGAGCAGATGTTTTCTCTAAAGATCACGAAGAGTTTGTTATTTTCCGTGATGGACGATTAGTGACTGATAAAGTCGTGTTTGCAGGAAATGTTTGTTATGAGAAAGAAACAGGACAAGAAACGGATATAGAAACTTGTACACCATACATTGAGCGTGCAGCTGAAGAACTTGGATACTCTGATGAAATTGTTATTGGGGACTTACTTCGTTTTTATGATGAAAAAACAGGAAACCTCCTAATTGATAAAACGATTAAAAATTAATACATTTGAGAAGCCCCCTTAAAAAGTGTAAACTTTTTAAGGGGGCTTCTCATTTAAGTAATTTCATTACTTTAACCGGTATTAAAAAATAAAGAATAATATGATAGGATATTTTTTATATGTTATTGGATGTATCTAGCATCATATAATGACTGTTGAATAAAAAGGCTGTCGTTCAAAATGAACGACAGCCTTTTTAAAGTCTTAATGTAAAGCCGGAGGATAGCCATGATTTAAAACAGTCATAACTGTAAACCATCCGAATATTGCAAAGGTACCAAAGTTAAAGACAAGCCCTAGAAGGTTTTTTTCTTTAAATGATTGATAAGTACCAATTGCAGCAAAGATTGCAACAAGGCCAAAAATAACCACTAATAAGTACATGAGAGACACTCCTTTTGACATCAAAAAATGAATGTCGAATACAAGTTTTCTAACTTATTATAAGTTTTTTTCTGAGTTTTGTCGAGGAATAAATAGTGACGGATGTATGAACGAAGATGTTTGAAGCTACACTTTCTGCTACAATTAGCTGGAGGTGAATTATATGTTAAATATACGAACGTTTCCACTTGGACCACTACAAACCAACTGTTATGTAGTATCAAATAAAGAAAAACAATGTTTAATTTTTGATCCAGGCGAGCAAGGTGTAGCATTGATTAAAGAAATTCGACGACTTCAGTTAAAACCGTTGGCAATTATTTTAACTCATGCTCATTTTGACCATATTGGCGCTGTTGATGATGTTAGAGAAGCGTTTCATATTCCGGTTTATATTCATAAGGCAGAGAAGAACTGGTTATCTGATTCAACTAAAAATGGTTCAGCTCGTTTCCAAGAACTGCCGTTAGTGGAAGGTAAGCCGGCAGACAATTTAATTGATCAAGAAGGTTTACTAAAAATTGGACCATTTATTTGTCAAATGTTCCATACACCAGGTCATTCCCCTGGAAGTATATCTTATTGGTTCGAAGAAGATGGTTTTGCAATTGTGGGAGATACGTTATTCCAAGGCAGTATTGGGCGAACGGACTTGCCTCAAGGGAACCACAATGAGTTAATTCAATCTATTCACAATAAATTACTTACTTTGCCTGAACAGACAATTTGCTACCCAGGTCATGGAGAACCAACAACACCCGAAGTAGAAATGAATCAAAATCCATTTCTTAATGGTTTTTAAAAGGATATAAAAAAGACAGTCAAATTGATTGACTGTCTTTTTGTTTTCATAAATTAGTGTCCAGCACCAGGTACATGGATAAATGTCGTATAGTAAGTGAAGCCAGCAAAAAATACTGTTAAATATGCTCCGAAAATATAGATATACATACGCTCAGAAAGGTTTAAGAATCCTAATAGAATGAATAAACCAGTGTTTGCTAAAAATAATAATGATGCCTGATACATATCACCTAAATAAAACATAACTGCGAAAATCCCTGTCCAGAAACCCATCACTTTATACATATTGTTCATGAGTAGTCCCCTCCTTTTGCAACCATCCATTAATCTCTATCTCATTATAAAGGATAATAATCCAAGATGTAAACTCTAGAATATCTTTAGAATGTGACAGAACCGTGGAAGTTCAAAATACATATCCAAAAATGAGGAGAAACGACCTTTACAACAGTTCATTTTGGTCAAAAAAACAATGAAAATGCCATTTGTTATGTCTTTGACTTCACTTAAATTCCCCTATTACAAATATTGTGTGTGCATGAATGTGAAAAACTAACCTAATTTGAAAAAATATACCATATCTTGTTAACAATTACTAAGATTAACCCATACCATTTATAAATTTCGAAAATAGGAAAAACAATTACGTGTACAAGAAAAGACCATTTTATTTAAAAAATAAATTATTCCCCCTTTATATATGGGCAAATTTTAATTTTCGTAATTTTTTTGAAGGAAATTTTAATTTTGATAGAAAATATTCTCAAATTTATAGGGTGAGGCTATAGTAAAATTGACAGGTAAAGAGCGGTCCTATCCTGTCTCGGGTGAATGTACAATTCTATGAGTGAACAGTTAAATGTTATTGAACAAAAAAGTGATGAATTGATTAATCGAGCAGTTTTAGCACGTGCTTCAGATATTCATTTAATTCCTGCTTTAGGGATGTACACGATTTATTTTCGATTGAATACTAAACTTACCCCTTCTGGAAAGCTTCACCAAAACATTGGAGATCGTATGATTTCCTACTTTAAGTTCTTATCCTCTCTTGATATTAGTGAGAAACGTAAGCCTCAAAGTGGTTCATTTCAAAAGACCTTCAATTCTCAAAAATGTTCTTTTCGTGTTTCGACTTTACCATCCATTCATCATAATGAAAGTCTTGTGATCAGAATTCAATTACATGATGATTCTAAACCTTTGCAGGAACTTTCTTTATACAAAGAAACAGCACAATTATTACATGACTTAATGAAGTCTACCCAAGGCTTGCTATGTATTACGGGCCCAACTGGTTGTGGGAAGACAACTACAATGTATTCGTTAACAAGCTATAGTGCATTACAACTTAGTAGACATGTGATTTCTTTAGAAGACCCCGTTGAAAATAGTCAAGCACATCTGCTTCAAATCCAAGTAAATGAGCGATCAGGTATCTCTTATGTATCTGGATTAAAAGCAATACTACGACATTCACCAGATGTCATCATGATTGGCGAAATACGAGATACAGAAACAGCACAAGCTGCAGTTCAAGCATCCTTGACGGGACATCTAGTAATTACGACCATCCATGCGAAAAGTACTGTTGGTTGTATCCATCGATTAATTGATTTAGGGATTTCAATTGACGATCTACAGCAATCTTTACTCGGTATAACAAGCCAACAATTAGTGATTTCATCTTTTGATGAAAGAGACGATCTCAAGCGTCCAAATCGTTGTTCAATATATGAAATTTTATATGGTCAAACTTTGGATCAAGCGATTGTGTCGATTAAAGACGGACGGGGTTTTAATTTGCCAAGAGAATTAACACTTGGTCATCAATATAAAAGAGGGGTTGAGATGGGTGATATTAAAGTATCTCCAACCACATATTGATTTAAAGAATCGTCAAGTTCCAAGTCGAAAACAAGCGCAATTTTTAAATAGACTCTCTACATTATTAATGGAGGGATATACTTTTTATGCATCAATTACGATGTTGTTGCCTCATCATGTGAAAAGGAGTGAGGAAGCTCAAAACAAGCTCTCTTTTCAATTGAAAGAAGGAGATAGCGTAACATCTATTTTAATAACTTTAGGGATACCAAAACGTTATTTATTATCGATTCAAATGGCTGAAGTACACGGGAAATTACATCAAGCTCTTTTAAGACTTCATAAGCATATTGCCATGATAGATCGAGCAAAAGCAAGTTTGAAAAAAGTAGTGATGTATCCAATTTTCTTATTTAGCATGCTTGCGATTTTATTTAGCGCGTTTAGATTGTATTTTTTACCAAACATGCAATTACTGACTGCTTCTCGACATGCATCTAATTCATCGGATGCCTTGTTCTGGACCAATTATTTGCTATATTTGCCGGATGCACTCGTAACCATTTGCGCTGGGTTGGTTTTCATGGGTTTAGCGTTTTATTGGAGTGTTCGCAGATATGCAGTACAAAGACAAGTAGCTATCTTACAAAAATCACCAATCGTGTCAAAATGGATGAAATTACTGTGGACGAAAAATTTTTCTCAAGAATTAGGAACATTATTAGCAAGCGGATTATCTTTACTTCATGCACTAAATGTCCTAAAAACCCAAGATTTTCAACCTTTTATACAAGTAATTGCTCAAAGTATTTATTCCTCTGTTGTAAAGGGAGAAACTTTAGGTCAAGCGATTCAGCTTGCAGAGTGCTTTGTTGATGATTTTCCTACGTATATTTCGCATGGGGAAGCAAGTGGTCACTTAGATCGTGAATTATTAATATATAGTGATTTACTTAATGAACAACTGGAATCATCATTAACTAAGTGGTTATCGGTTGTTCAACCAGTCTTATTTGGTATCTTAGCTTTTTGTATACTAGCAGCCTACTTATCAATTTTATTACCTGTTTACGGCATGATTGATTTTATTTAATGGGAGGTAGCCAGCATGGGGAAAATGAAAAGTCAGGAAGGTTTTACTTTAATTGAAATGATGGTGGTTTTATTAATCATTTCGGTATTAATTTTAATAGCAATTCCAAATGTAACTAAACATTCTGCAACCATTGATGAAAAAGGATGTCAAGCCTATATTCAAATGGTTCAAGGGCAAGTAGAGGCCTTTCGAATGGATAAAAAAGAAGTGCCTTCTATTAATGACCTTGTAACAAATAACTATTTAAAAGATGGAGAGACTTCATGTCCAAACGGTGCTCTCATTCAAATCAATATGACCACAGGACTTGTGACCTCAAGTGGCACTGGGGAATAAAGGATTTTCGTTACTTGAATTGCTTTTGGTCTTGATGATAATGACAGTCATCAGTTCATGTGCCATGTATATAAGAAACCAATATATAGAAAACCATACGTTTGAGTTGTTTTACAATCAGTTAAAACTCGATGTAACCCATCTTCAAACAACTGCAATGAAAGATGAACGATATATGAAATTAATTTTTGACACAGGTGGCACTCGTTACATAGGTAGAAAATCACTTTACGATCATCTCTTTGTACGGAATTTACCACCTGGATACCGGTTGTCATCAAGTAGTACATTAAATGAAATAGGCTTTCAGCCTACTGGAACCATTGAAAAGTTTGGGACATTAACTTTTATCACTCCTGGTGGGAATAAAAATGTGCGTTTATTTATCGGGAAAGGACGAATGACATTTGAGTAAAAATAAAGGATTTTCATTTGTAGAAACAATAATGACAGTGACTATATTATTTTTAATATTTGGGTCGCTATTACCCTTAGCCAATCGAATGATGATGCAATTAGCACACCAGAAAGTAGCTTTGCATGTAGCGATTACAAAACATCAAGCTGCTACAGCTATTAGTAAGGGAAATGTGAGCGGGGAAGTAAGACTTGATGGAATTGTGTATTTTTGGGAATGGAGTCGCCCCTTACTTTGTGTGCGATATGTATTTTTATCGACTACTCGTGAATCATGCAACAACTATTAACTTCCAAAGGATATACCTTAGTCGATGCAATTTTTCAATTAACTATTTTACTCTTGTTTTCGCATCTACTATTAATGTATTTTTTATGGTTTTCACAAATTGAAAGGCACTTCTTTCAAACTGAGGCAGTTGATTGGGAAATGTTTTCGCTCGACTTCGAAAGTTATATATCTTTTGTAACTGCTATTGAAGGACAATTTAATAATACAGGGATTCGTTTTGTTAAGAATGGGGAGGAGTATGACATTGAGTGTTATCCTTCTCTGATTCGAAAACAAAAAAATCGTTTAGGACATGAACCTATGTTAACTGGAGTGAAATTATGCAAAATCCAACTAGTAGAAGAGAAAGTGTTAATACAAGTGGAGTTTCTAAGTGGACGAAAAGAGAGTCGAACTTTTGAGGTTTTTATCCCTTCACAATGACTTGGGGTTCCTGCTACCAGTTGCTATTGTCTTATTATTTATTGTGTCTGGGGTACTTCTTTTTATCGGAACATCCTATATCTCTCAAGCGAATATATACGATATGTTGGAAAGTCATTATTTATCTGCTACTATTAAAAAAATGGAAACTCAGCGATAGTAGTCTTTTGGTGATGATCTGTAGTGAAGTGAGCGTGGTATGGCGATGAAAAAGATATACTTAATTGGTTTCATGGGATCTGGGAAAAGTGCAATTGGACGACGACTAAGTTTTATGCTTAAAATTCCTTATTATGATATGGACCATGAAATCGTAAAACAAATGGGGATGAGCATCCCAGAAATATTTGAAAGATATGGAGAACCTTTCTTTCGACAACAAGAGCATGAATTCCTTAAGACGTTTAGAGATGAATGGTGTATTATCTCTACAGGTGGGGGCGTCGCAGTGAATCCAAGTAATAGCAGAGTAATGCGTCAAACGGGGTTGGTCTTGTTTTTAGATGCTACATTTGCTGATATTTGGAAACGCATTCACCGCGACGTTAATCGACCTATTGTTCAATCTTCCACACGGGAAGAGTTAGAGCAATTGTATGTGACCAGAAAAAGACATTATAAAGCTTCAGCGCACATAGCAATTAGGACTGAAGGGCGGACTCTCCGTCAAATAACTGAATATGCTGCCTTTCAAGTGAATCGACTAAAGTCGGATGATTTTTAAGTGAACATATATTAATGTTCGTGTATGAGACCTAAACATAAAATATATTGCGCTTACTTTTAATCAATGTTAAGGTATACACAAAGCAGCATGACCATTAGTTCCTTGAATACTTAATATGCCAAAACATTCGTTTTGGGCGGATGAATATATGGGGAGAGAACGCGCTAGTCGCGTCGCCGAAGGAGCAAGTAGAATCTATGAATCTCTCAGGTAAAAAAGACTCATATAGGACGCAACTCTGGAGAACGCTATTTGTAATAGCTACCAAAGAGGAAAGCCGATTCAGGTAAACTTTCAGGTAACAGGACAGAGAATTCCCGATAAACGGGGATTCTCTGTCCTTTTTCTTGTAACAAGCTGTCTTAATCTTCCGTTTCTTTCGTTTGAGTGGAAGAATTCTTAAAGTTGAAGTCTGTAATAGTTTATTATGCTCCGCTAGATCGTGTAATTCGTATTGTATAGGAGGAAAATGAAATGTCGGAAAATTTAAAACGTACGCCCTTGTATGAGTCATATAAAAAATACAATGGAAAAACCATTGACTTTGGTGGATGGGAGTTGCCTGTTCAGTTTTCGAGTATTAAAGAGGAACATGAAGCAGTTCGAACAAAAGCTGGGCTATTTGATGTTTCTCATATGGGAGAAATTCTCGTGCGTGGTCAAGACAGCTTGGCTTACCTTCAAAAATTATTAACAAATGATGTGTCAAAATTAATAGATGGTCAAGCACAATATACCGCAATGTGTTATGAAGACGGAGGCACCGTCGATGATTTACTTGTTTATAAAATGGCTGAAAATGACTATTTATTAGTCGTCAATGCTTCAAATATTGAAAAAGACTTTAACTGGATGAAGCAATCTGCATTTGGTGACACCATCGTACATAATGTTTCAGAATCATATGGTCAACTAGCCTTACAAGGACCATTAGCAGAAGCCGTCCTTCAACGGTTAACAACAGAAAATTTATCAGAAATACGCTTTTTTAAATTCAAAACGGACGTTAACATTGGCGGGAATAATGTTCTTGTATCGAGAACGGGTTATACAGGTGAAGATGGCTTTGAAATTTATGGTGAACCAGCTTCGATTATTGCCTTGTGGGACATGATATTAAACGAAGGAAAACAAGATGGCGTTCTTCCTTGTGGTCTTGGCGCACGAGATACACTTCGTTTTGAAGCTTGCCTAGCTCTTTACGGGCAAGAACTTACAAGTGACATCTCACCATTAGAGGCGGGAATCGGTTTTGCTGTGAAGTTGAAAAAAGAAGTTGATTTTTCTGGTCAAAAAGCTCTTATTGAACAAAAAGAATCGGGTATTCCACGTAAGCTTGTTGGTCTAGAAATGATTGATAAAGGAATTCCTCGAAACGGGTATCCGATTTATAAAGATGATCAACTGGTTGGGGAGATTACCACTGGAACTCAGTCGCCAACGTTGAAAAAAAATATTGGCTTAGGATTAATTGATAGTAAATTTATTGAGTTGGGTACAGAAGTTGAAGTTGAGATCCGTGGCAGACGATTGAAAGCTGTAACGGTAGTTACACCGTTTTATAAACGTCAAAAATAATTGTTGGAAAGAGGTTAACACTCTATGAAACATCGTTATTTACCAATGACTGACCAAGACCAAAAGCAAATGTTAGATACAATTGGAGTCTCTACCATAGATGATTTGTTTGCAGATATCCCAGAAAAAGTGCGATTTCAAGGTCAATATGACATTAAACCTGCCAAATCAGAGTCTTCATTATTAAAAGAGTTATCTCAACTGGCAGCGAAAAATGCTGACAATAAATCCTATGCTTCTTTTTTAGGCGCAGGGGTATATGATCACTACAAGCCAATCATTGTAGACCATGTTATTTCTCGTTCTGAGTTTTATACAGCATACACACCGTATCAACCTGAAATTTCACAAGGTGAACTACAAGCAATTTTTGAATTTCAGACAATGATTTGTGAATTAACAGGAATGGATTTAGCAAACTCATCGATGTATGACGGTGGGACAGCGTTAGCGGAAGCAGGAATGCTAGCTGCTGGCCATACAAAACGAAAAAAACTTCTCATTTCAGCTGCGGTAAATCCTGAATCTCAAGATGTTGTCCGCATGTATGCATTGGGTCAATCGATTGAGGTTGTTCAAATTCCATCTAAAAATGGTGTAACCGATATGGATGCATTAAATGAAATGATTGATGATAATACTGCTGCTGTTTTGGTTCAGTATCCAAATTTCTATGGTCAGGTAGAAGATTTAAGCAAGGTGGCGGAAGTTACACACGAAGCGAAAGCCTTGATGGTAGTATCTTCAAATCCACTTGCATTAGGCATTTTAACGTCACCAGGTAAGTTAGGAGCGGATATTGTAGTGGGCGATGCTCAACCATTCGGGATTTCGGAATCTTTTGGAGGTCCTCATTGTGGGTACTTCGCAGTTACAACAAAGCTGATGAGGAAAGTTCCAGGGCGTTTAGTTGGGGAAACAACTGATGAAGTTGGCCGTAGAGGTTTTGTGTTAACACTACAAGCTCGCGAACAACA
>JBFGKX010000066.1:0-11294 GCA_041576455.1 Paenisporosarcina sp.
ATGCGTGAATTTGTCTTAGATACCGCTGAAACTCATAACATCCCATATCAATATTTCATTTCTCAGGGAGGAACGGATGCTGGACGCGTTCACATGGCCAATGAAGGTGTTCCGAGTGCTGTGGTGGGTATTTGTTCGCGATACATTCACACATCTGGTTCGATTATTCACACGGATGACTATGCAGCGGCAAAAGAATTGATTGTGAAACTAGTTCGTTCTGCGGATAAAACAACACTTGAAACCATTCGTCAAAATGTCTAAGGAACTACCTGAGAAGGCACTTCGAATGTAGACAATCAATAAAATGAGTGAATATAACTGTCTTGGTTTGAAAAGAACGTTTCCAAAAAGTATTAATCTCCTTTGAGGCGAGAAACCCCAGGAGCACATGTTTTCGCCACCTCCACGCCAATCAAGAGATTTCGCTTTTGTTAACAGTTCACTTCAAATAATTACAGTAGGAAGATGGTTGACTATTTCTGAAGACTCCTGCGGAAAAACGAGACTAGCTAGACCCCACAGGATCAGCTGTCATAGACATTTGGGCCGAGGAGGCTGGCCTTTCGTCCGCGGAAAGCATAAGAAATAGACGACCATTATCTTTTTGTATAGAGTACAAAAAAATATGAAATTTTATCCTTTTAAATTGATTAATATTCTTTTGACTACAAGCTGTGTGCCTGAAAAGGCACTTTTTTTATGTTAATACCAAGGAGGATTACATGATTATCGCAATTGGCACAAAAAATAAAGCAAAAGGAATGGCCGTTCAAAATATATGTAACGCCTACCTCGATCACATAGAATTCATCCATATCGATGTTCCATCTAATGTATCCGAACAACCTATGGGAGATGTTGAAACATTACAAGGAGCCAAAAACCGAGCTTTGAATGCGAGCAAGGAATCGCAAGCAGACATAAGTTTTGGACTTGAAGGGGGCGTAAAAGAATTAAATGATCGACTGTATATTTGTAACTGGGGAGTCTTATTAACCAAGGAAGGACATCAATACACAGCTGGAGGCGCACAAATTCCTTTGCCGAATGAAATAGCACAGTGTATTTTGAGTGGGGAAGAACTTGGGCCGGTGATGGATAGGTACACGAAACAAACAGGTGTAAGACATCATGAAGGTGCAGTGGGTATATTTACGAACGGATTCGTTAAACGTGGAGATATGTTTGAACACGTAGTCAAAATGCTACTTGGTCAATACTTAAAACCTGGAAATGAGTAATAATTTGACATGAGTTGCATCGAGTTGTGAACCATATTAAAATAGAACGTGGTGCTTTCATGGAATGGAGGAAAACATGATGAGAATTTGGATGCGAATGGTTATCACACTCTTAATAGTGATTAGTTTAGCTGCGTGTTCCACTACTATTGAAGAACAAACAGGAGAGGGATTACGGGTAGCGAAAGAAATATTTCAAAGTGAGCCTATTGAACCTAACGATCAAGTAGAAAATGTTGAATTTTATGTGCCGAGAGGCTTTTCTATACAAGAAGATTCTGACAAGACGAACATCATCTTGCAGGAAAAGAGCAACTCATATGTACTATTTATTAATCCAAATGAGAAACAAGACAGTCATTTGTATTATGATTTAATACAAGCCAAGAAAAAGGACGTCATCTTAGCCGAAAAAACGTTTGAGCAAGATAGTCGCTTTGGCTTCATAATTGTTTTACCATCAGGTGAGGAACAATATAAAATTGTCGTAAGTATCGGTGGCGTAAAGATGACTACAATTGTAGATCAGTCTGATATTTATACAACGATTGAAAAAATGATGAAAATTGTTCGATCTGTTAAGGTTGAAGCATAAAGGAGGAATTTAATTGAGAGATTTACAATCGATTGAAGAGTTCCAAGCACTTAAAGTAACTGAAGATGTCGTATTTTTATTTACTGCAGCTTGGTGTCCGGATTGTCATTTTATCGATCCATTTATACTTGAAGTAGAAGAAAAATTCGAAAACTTTACGTTTGTTTCTGTAAACCGAGATCAATTTATTGATGTTTGTGCAGAGCATGACATTTATGGAATACCAAGCTTTTTAGTTTATAAAAATGGCTTAGAAGCGGGTCGTTATGTTAGTAAAGATCGTAAAACACAAGATGAAATTGAACAGTTTTTATCTGAACTCGTATAAAAAAAGAGCGGTTCCTCCTAATTGGTTGGAGCCGTTTCCGTTTGTAAAGGACGTGAAATATTGAAGTCAAAACAATTAGTTGAACGATTAAAATTAGAACTTTCTAATTCGGCTTTTACATGGCAACATGATGAAAAAACAGATCGAGTACGTCTTCATCATACTGAATTGAATCAAGGCATGGAAATATCATTACCTGAAATATTAGCGAAATATGAAGAGAAAAAAGATCAAGCTATCAGTGAAGTCATTTATACGATTAGTCAAACATTTAATGCGATGGAACAAGAGGCTAAGGGATTAAATCAATCAATTACACATGTGTTCCCCGTTATTCGTTCCACTTCATTTCCTTTAACATCAAATGAAGGACATGAATTTGTGGTTACTGAACATACAGCTGAAACACGCATTTTTTATGCGTTAGACTTGGGCAATACGTACCGTTTATTAGACGTTCACATGTTAACTCAATTGAATGTAACTCAAACCGAAGTAAAAGATGCAGCTAAATTTCAAGTAAGAAAACTCTCTACAAACTTAAAAGAAGATCATGTAGCAGGGAATGTCTTTTATTTTGTAAACGCCAATGATGGGTATGATGCCAGCCGAATCTTAAATGAACAATTTTTGAGAGAAATGAAAAGTAAGGTCAAAGGAGACATGACCTTATCGGTTCCTCATCAAGATGTATTAATTATTGGTGATATTCGGAATGAAGCAGGGTATGATGTTCTTGCGCAATTAACAATGCACTTCTTTACAGTTGGTAAGGTGCCTATTACTTCATTGTCATTTATTTATGAAGATGGAGAACTTGAACCAATTTTTATCATGGCTAAAAATCGAGTACAAAAGGAGAATAAAGACAAATGAATATGTTTTACAATGTAAAAGGTGTAGGGGACGTACTTTTAGTTCAGCTTACTTCAACTAAATTTGAAGAAGTAGTGTCAGAATCAAAAGGTGATATTACTTTAATTAAGGATGCGACAACTGGTGAAGTTGGCGCAATAAATGTATTCAATGTTGGTCAATATTTAGAATTAAATGAGGTAGGATCCATTGAAGTAACTAAAGAGTTGGTAAGCTCTCTGCAAGAAATCTTTACTAAAAATGATGTTGACTTTCAGCTAGAGGTAGATTTAACCCCGAAATTTGTTGTCGGATACGTAGCCAGTAAGGAAAAACATCCAAATGCGGATAAATTAAATGTTTGTCAAGTTGAAGTAGGTAATGAAACCCTTCAGATAGTATGTGGGGCTCCAAACGTAGATGTAGGTCAAAAAGTTGTTGTTGCGAAAGTAGGGGCTGTTATGCCATCTGGACTAATTATTCGCGATGCAGAACTTCGAGGAATTGCTTCAAGTGGAATGATTTGTTCGGCTAAAGAACTAGCATTACCTGATGCACCATCTGAAAAAGGGATTTTAGTATTAGAAGGCCCTGCTGAAATAGGATCACCATTCCAAGCATAAACTAGGTAAAACTCTGTGTACTCAATCATTTGGTTGCATAGAGTTTTTTTGAAGGCGTTTAAATTAACGAGCAAACCTGCTAAAATGGAAGCATTGACATGAAAAGAGGGTTTGTATTGAATTGGTTGACCAAAACATTTAAAAAAGTATTTCTTGATGAAGAACCAGATGAGAAAATTCTTATTGAAGAAAAAGAATTACCTACATATAAAAATTCCAAAACCCCATTTCGCTTCCCATTAATTAGTGATCATGAAAAAGATCAACTAGTGGATGATGAATTGGTCGAAACATTTGAAGATGAGCCAAAACCGTTATACATGCATAAGCAATGGCAACAACAACGACAAAATACAATCGTTCATCATGCATCAAAACCAAACATGGTGAAAGAGAGTGAAAGTCAAGGAAGCGAAAAATTCAAAGAAGTCAAATCCAGAACCACCAAAATTCCTGTACAGACGAAAACATTTAAACCGACAGATGTTCCTTCTCCGATTCATGGATTTAGTCGACCTGTGCCAAAACCAATCAATGAGTTATTAGCCAATAAGACACCTGTTGAAGTGGCTAATAAACCACTTGAATCGATTGATATAAATGCAACAATTGAGACAACTAAGTTACATGTCGAACCCATTAACATTAAACAAGAATTGATTGAACAAAATAATATGTTAGATGAGAACCATACTCCAATTACGCATGAGT
Source organism: Paenisporosarcina sp. (assembly GCA_041576455.1). Lineage (GTDB taxonomy): Bacteria > Bacillota > Bacilli > Bacillales_A > Planococcaceae > Paenisporosarcina. The sequence goes on from JBFGKX010000066.1 coordinate 4,357, forward strand.
CTGTTGAAGAAGTGAAAGAAGAGGATAACAATAGACCAAAAGTTGAACCATTTGTTTCTGAACAAGTAACTCAAGACATTGCCCCTGAAAAGAAAAAGAAATCTTTGCCATTTAATGTCATGATGTTAAATTCAGATAAACAAAAATATCAACAAAAAATTGCACAACCAATTTCATCTCCCTCTATCACTAAAGTGCTCCCTTCGGATAATGGAAAAGAGCCACAAGTGGTTCCCACAAAAGTGTATGAGGAACAAACTATAAAGAATGAAATAATCTCTGAGAATTTAGATTCCGGTTATCTCTTTCCAAATGAAGGATATTTAGTACCTCCTGAAGAAAAAACGCAAGATTATGAGTGGATGCAAATGCAAGGAGACCGATTGATTGAATCTCTCTCTTACTTCCAAGTGATTGCTGAAATTGTCCAAATGGTTCAGGGACCAGCGGTTACTCAATTTGAAATTACCGTCGGACAAGGGACGAAAGTAAGTAAAATTCGTAATCTAGCCGATGATTTAAAATTGGCTCTTGCAGCAAAAGATATTCGAATTCAGGCACCAATCCCTGGAAAAAGTTCGATTGGAATCGAAATTCCTAATCAAACTTCCAGACCAGTACGTTTATCAGAAGTAGTTGGAAGTACAGATTTTATGGATTCAGAATCTCCTCTTGAAGCAGCCCTTGGCTTAGATTTAACTGGTAAGCCTGTAACGATTGACTTACGGAAGATGCCACATGGGTTAATAGCTGGAGCAACTGGATCTGGGAAATCTGTATGTATTAATTCGTTATTAATCAGTTTGTTATATAAAGCAACACCAACAGAACTAAAGTTACTGTTAATTGATCCGAAAATGGTGGAACTAGCACCGTTTAACCACATCCCACACCTTGTGAGTCCCGTTATTACAGATGTAAAAGCGGCTACTGCAGCACTTAAATGGGCTGTGGAAGAAATGGAGAGAAGGTATCAACTCTTTGCTCATACTGGTGTTCGAGATATTACACGGTATAACACAATGGCTGAAGAGAAAAGACAATTTGCACAAAAAATGCCTTATTTGTTAATCGTCATAGATGAGTTAGCTGATTTAATGATGATGGCGCCGACAGAAGTGGAAGAATCCATTTGTCGAATTGCTCAAAAAGCGCGTGCTTGTGGAATTCATTTAGTAGTTGCAACTCAAAGACCTTCTGTAGACGTCATAACAGGACTTATTAAAGCAAATATCCCAACCCGCATAGCATTCTCTGTATCCTCTCAAATTGATTCCCGTACGATTTTAGATGTACAAGGAGCAGAGCGTTTATTAGGGCGTGGAGATATGTTGTATTTAGGAAATGGGATGTCTGCACCAATCCGTATTCAAGGAACTTACGTTACCGATGAAGAGATGGAAGAAATTATTGAACATGCTCGCAGTCAAGGCGAACCCTCTTATATGTTTGAACAAGAAGAGCTTATTCATCGATTAGAAGTTGCCGAGGATCAAGATGAACTGTTTGAAGAAGCTTGCCGATTTATTTTAGATCAAGGATCTGCGTCGACTTCTTTGTTGCAACGTAAATTCCACATCGGCTATAATCGAGCAGCAAGACTTGTCGATTTAATGGAAAACCATGGGTACGTCTCGGAGTCAAGAGGGAGTAAGGCTCGTGAAGTTTTCATTACTGAAAGTGATATCAATCAATTATTTAATGTATAAATACATGGACGTTATTGACAAGCTTTGGTAGTAAAGAATTAATTGTGGGAAAAATCGTTCATTTCGAGGCGAGATTAAATGATGATATAATGGGGTAAGGAAGTATGATAGTAAAGTATAGGCACCTTTCCCAGGAGGGTTAAACAAATGACAGTGTTTCATTTTACAGGTATTAAAGGGTCTGGCATGAGTTCACTTGCGCAAATTTTGTTCGATGCAGGTAATCAAGTCCAGGGTTCAGACATAGATAAACATTTCTTTACGGAAGAACCATTACACAAACGTGGCATTAAAATCATGCCGTTTGACGCAGACAATATTCAAGAGGGCATGACTGTGATTGCAGGAAATGCTTATCGAGATGATCATGAAGAATTAATTCGTGCGAATGAAATCGGTGTAGAAGTCATTCGGTATCACTCGTTTTTAGGGAACTTAATGGGGCAATATACCTCTGTAGGAATAACAGGCTCTCATGGGAAAACCTCAACAACCGGGTTAATGTCACATGTTTTAAGTGGATATGCACCTACATCCTATTTAATTGGAGATGGCACAGGCCACGGGGAGTCCCAAGCCGAATATTTCGCATTTGAAGCTTGTGAATACCGTCGTCATTTCCTTGCTTACCACCCAGATTATATGATTATGACCAATATTGATTTTGATCACCCAGATTATTTTGGGGGCATTGATGATGTCATATCAGCATTTCAATCAATGGCATTGCAAGTAAACAAAGCGATTATTGCGTGTGGGGATGATGAACACCTTCAAAAAATTCAAGCTAATGTCCCAGTTGTGTTTTACGGATTTGGAGCAGAGAATGATTTTGAAGCTAGAAATGTAGTGAAAACCACATCAGGTTCTACCTTTGATGTGTTTGTAAGAAATGAGTTTTACCAAACATTTGAGATTCCATTTTTCGGAGACCATGCAGTTTTAAACTCATTAGCAGTCATCTCATTATGTAATTATGAAGGAATACCTGCTGATATCATTCAACAACAATTACATTCTTTTGGCGGTGTGAAGCGTCGTTTTACTGAGAGTAGAAAAGGCGAGCGTATCTTAATTGATGATTACGCACACCATCCTACAGAAATTAGAGCAACGATACAATCAACGCGTCAAAAATATCCTGATCGTGAAATAATTGCGATTTTTCAACCTCATACCTTTACACGAACTAAAACGTTTTTGAGTGAATTTGCAGAAAGCTTAAAATTAGCTGATGCCGTCTACTTATGTGATATTTTTGGGTCTGCACGTGAAAATGTAGGGGACTTAACCATCCAAGATTTATGTGAACTCATTGACGATTGTCATATTCTTCACACGGATGAAATTGAAATTCTGCTTCATCATGAAAATGCCGTATATTTATTCATGGGTGCTGGAGATGTTCAAAAATTTCAGGCAGCATTCGAAGAAAAACTTTAACAAGAAAAACTCTAGTAGATATTTTTTACTAGAGTTTTTTTTTATGAGCAGGAGATATAATGTTTTTGTGGAATAAAAATAACATAGACGTTTATTTACCTTTCTGGAAGGGAAGATAAATAATATGAACATCTAAGAGGAGGAGATCGTGTGGAAATAATTTTATACATAGCAGCGCTAGTTGCGGCTATCGGCTTTCTTGTTCTCTGCGTTGCACTTGCCATGACCTTAACGTCGTTAAAGAAAACGCTTAATGAGGTATCAGGAACAATGTCAGGTTTAGAAGGTCAATTACAAGGTGTAACACGAGAAACAACGGAATTATTGCATAAAACAAATGGTTTAGCAGCGGATATACAGCACAAATCTGAAAAGTTAAACAGCGTTGTCGATGCAGTTAAAAATGTAGGGGAGTCTGTAAACGGCTTGAATACGTCAGTTAGACGTATTACCTCATCAATTTCTACCGAAGTAGAGCAAAATCAACATAAAATTGCTCAAGTTGTTCAATGGAGCAACGTTGCTTTCGGAATTCGCGACAAATGGAAAGAGAAAAAAGCATTAGAAGAAGCACGTGAAGGGTACACCGCTTATCAAAGTGAACCTTTTGGATCAACTAAAGAGAGCTAATAATAAGGAGGAATTTACATGACACAATATAAACCGAATCAAAATGAAGAAAAATATAATCAAGAGTTTTATACGGAAAGATCAAATCAAACGGAATCATACTTACCTCAAGCATATCATCACCCTAATGAGCAACGACGCGATTCAATGTATGCAGATGATGAAGTAAATTCAAAAGACTTCTTAATTGGTGCATTAGTGGGAGGGATCATCGGAGCTGCAGCTGCATTATTCCTGGCTCCTAAATCAGGTGCTGAACTTCGTGGAGATGTTACCACTCAAGCGAGTCAACTAAAAGATAAAACGGTAGACTTATCATCAACTGCAAAAGAGAAAACAACGCAACTCTCATCTCAGTTAAAAGAAAAGTCTGGGCCTTTGGTAGAGAAGATGAAATCAATGAAAACTAAATCACCAACTTTAATGGATGATGGAACGGCTTTCTCAGAAGGCGAAGAGCCAATTGATTTTATGGAAACTTTAACAAATACGGTTGAAGAATCAGTTGAAAATTCATCAGAAGAGACAACGGCAACTGCGCAAGCTTTAAAAGAAGCGGTAGAAGAGAAATAATTTTTAATAGATAGTAAAGTGCCCACATTGTGATTATGTGGGCTTTCTATTGCCTAAAATAGAGTCTGATTTAACAGAATTTCACTTTCGCGCGTTGAAGCGTTAAAGAAAAAGCGTGACATTCTAATACTCCCGTACTATAATAAGTCTATTATCAAAAAACATCATAATATTCACGTAATTTAAAAGTGTACTTGTTATGAGCATGAGAGGAGATCAAAAGGTATGAGCCATCAAGAATTGGATAACTTACGTACGAATGTAGACGAATTGAATTTAGAAATTCTTCGTTTAATCAATGAACGTGCTGCTGTGGTACAAGAAATTGGAAAAGTAAAAGAAAAGCAAGGTGTCAACCGATATGATCCTCTTAGAGAACGTCATATGTTGAACTTATTAAAAGAAAACAATGCTGGTCCACTGCCACAATCAACAGTTGACCACATATTTAAAGAAATCTTCAAAACAGCTTTAGAATTACAAGAAGATGATCACCGTAAAGCACTTCTTGTATCACGTAAAAAGAAAGCAGAAGACACCATTGTTGTCGTCAACGGAGAGCGCATAGGAGAAGGAAAACCTACTTTCATTTTTGGACCTTGTGCAGTAGAATCGTTTGACCAAGTGGCTGCGGTTGCTGGAGCAATTCAACACAAAGGATTAAGAATGATTCGCGGAGGCGCTTATAAACCTCGTACATCACCTTATGACTTCCAAGGATTAGGTCTAGAAGGGTTGAAAATCCTGAAACGTGTAGCAAAAGAATATAATTTAGCCGTTGTTTCTGAAATTGTGACACCGTCTCATCTAGAAGAAGCATTAGATTATATTGATGTTGTACAAATTGGTGCTCGAAACATGCAAAATTTCGAATTACTAAAAGCAGCAGGTGCAATTAATAAACCTGTCCTATTGAAACGTGGAATGGCTGCAACAATTGATGAATTTATTAATGCTGCAGAATACATTATTTCTCAAGGGAATGACCAAATTATCTTATGTGAACGTGGAATTCGTACGTACGAAAAAGCGACACGAAACACACTAGATATCTCAGCAGTTCCAATTCTAAAACAAGAAACACATTTACCAGTGTTTGTTGACGTCACACATTCGACTGGTCGTCGTGATTTATTGCTTCCAGCAGCTAAGGCAGCTATTGCGATTGGTGCAGATGGTGTAATGGCAGAAGTTCATCCAGATCCAGCTGTAGCGTTATCAGATGCAGCACAACAAATGAACTTGCAACAATTTGATGAGTTTTATGATTCACTACAAAAGTTCATGAAATCTTATGAAGTTCATGTTTAATCTTCCTACCGGTTCAATTCTGAACCGGTATTTTTTTATTCCCTTGGCTAAACAATGGAAAATGTCACAAAACTGTTATATGATGATAGGAGATAAGGATCGAGCAAGGAGTGTAGATATATGACCATAACAATTTATGACGTTGCTCGTGAGGCCAATGTATCAATGGCCACAGTTTCTCGCGTCGTCAATGGAAACTTAAATGTCAAACCTGCAACACGAAAAAAAGTATTAGATGTAATTGAACGATTAGAATATCGTCCAAATGCAGTCGCTAGAGGACTGGCTAGTAAAAAAACAACGACCGTCGGCGTAATTATTCCAGACATTTCAAATATCTTTTATGCAGAATTAGCTAGAGGCATTGAAGATATTGCGACAATGTATCGATATAATATTATTTTATCCAACTCTGATCAACGTGAAGAGAAAGAATTACAACTTTTGGAAACGATGTTTGGCAAACAAGTTGATGGGATTGTGTTCATGAGTGAGCATGTATCGACCGAATTGTTGAACATGATGGAGCGCTCGCCCGTACCGATTGTTCTAGCAGGGACAATCGATGCTACCGGTAAGATGCCTTCAGTTAATATTGATTACCATCAAGCAGCATATGAAGCCGTGAATCGATTACTTCAAAATAATCATAAACGAATTGCTTACGTGTCGGAATCTTTAACCTCCACGATTAATCGTGCGTTTAAATTTACTGGCTATGAAAAAGCTTTGTCAGATGTTGGTCTTCAACTTAATCAAGATTTAGTAGTCGAAAGTGAAGCTACTTATGATGCTGGATATGCAGCGTTTAACAAACTTAAAGTAATAAAGGATGCTCCTACAGCATTTTTTGCTGGAAATGATGAGCTAGCGATTGGATTAATTCACGGTGCACAAGATGCAGGATTACACGTTCCTAATGATGTCGAAATTATTAGTTTTGAAAATTCAAAGTTAGCACGAATGGTGCGTCCAGAGTTAACCAGTATGGTATTGCCTCTCTATGATATTGGCGCAGTATCCATGCGTTTATTAACGAAATATATGAGCAAAGAAAAGATTGAAGAAAAGACCGTTATATTGCCACACCGTATAGAAGAAAGAGATTCCGTTAAATAACTAAAAGGAGGGGCTGTCCCATAAGCCCCTAAAATAAAACAGACGGAGAAAAAGATTTTCTTTTTCTCCGTCTGTTTTTTTGATTGGTTCGTGAGGGCCCTGAAAGCAGCTGGCGAATGCTGGCTACTTTCAGGAGATTGTGGGCCAATGCCA
>JBFGKX010000067.1:0-11283 GCA_041576455.1 Paenisporosarcina sp.
TACCTTTGCGACGAGTAACCGCAGGAAAGATATTGGTCGAATGGCCAATACCTTTGCGACGAGTAACCGCAGGAGCACAAGTTTTCGCCGCCTCCACTCCAATCAACAGAGTTATCTTGTGTAAGCGTATCTCTTCCTGATATTTCAGTAGTAAGGTGGTCGGCTATTTCTGAAGACTCCTGCGGAAAAACGAGACAAGCTAGACCCCACAGGCTCATCTGTCATAGACAGCTGAGCTGAGGAGGCTAGCGTTTCGTCCGCGGAAAGCGAAAGAAAAAGCCGACTATCATCTTTTTCAAATGAGTGCAAAAGATATGAATACGAATTTTTATCCTTTTATATTAATTATTATTCTTTTGTCTACAAGCTGAGGGAACTTCTTTTAAAGAGTCCCTTTCGGGGTACAGTTTAATTGAGATAGGGTACTAAATTTATAACGAAAAATGGTAAATTAGAGTGAAAATATATTGATTAATAAGAAAAGAACTACCAATTCTTATTCGAATTGATAGTCCATTTATGTTGTATATTAAAGTTTTGTACGATTAAAGAGAACCCGTTATCCTAAACGATGTCTTTAAGAATACGTTCTTATTCAAAAATAATCTTATTAACCGTATCACGGTCTAATTTTTTAATCACAGCAACAATAAGTTTTACAGCATTTTCATAATCATCTCGATGTAGAATTCCTGCATGAGAATGAATATATCGCGTCGCCACACCAATTGCCAATGAAGGTACTCCATTCGCCGTTAAGTGGATTGCGCCCGCATCTGTTCCACCACCTGGTATCGTTTCGAATTGATATGGAATTTGATTTTCTTCCGCTGTATTCACGACTAAGTCACGTAGGCCCTTATGGGAGACCATGGACGCATCAAATAAAACTAATTGAGGACCATTCCCCATTTTGCTGATAGATTCTTTAGGAGTGATGCCTGGAGTATCTCCAGCGATACCAACATCCACTGCAAACCCTATATCTGGTTTAATTTTAGTAGCTGCTGTACGTGCTCCACGTAATCCAACTTCTTCTTGTGCCGCTCCTACACCGTACACAATATTTGGATGTGACTCATCTTTTAACGCTTTCAGAACGTCAATTGCTATTGCACAACCGATTCGATTATCCCACGCTTTAGCAAGAAGTAACTTCTCGTTTTTCATTACTGAGAATTCGAAGTATGGAGTTACCATATCACCAGGAGAAACTCCCCACTCCATTGCTTCCTCTTTCGTAGAAGCACCGATATCAATAAACATATCCTTAATTTCAACTGGTTTTTTACGGGCTTCTGGCGTTAAAATATGCGGTGGTTTTGAACCAATGACACCTGTAATCGATTCACCTTTTCGGGTAACGATGGTTACACGTTGTGCTAGCATTACTTGAGACCACCAACCTCCGACTGGTTGAAACTTTAAAAAACCTTTTTCATCAATTTGAGTAATCATGAAGCCAACTTCATCTAAGTGTCCAGCAACCATGATTTTTGGACCATTAGCGTCACCCACTTTTTCAGCAATTAAGCTTCCTAAGTTGTCACTATCCATTCGATCTGCAAAAGGCTCTATATATTTTCTCATAACATCGCGCGCTTCACGTTCATTCCCTGGAATTGCTTTTGCATCCGTTAATTCTTTTAACATAGTGAGTGTCTGATCTAATTTCGTCATTCTTTCGTCCTCCTAAATATGCTAATTGACTTAATTATAATGTAACCACGCGCAGTATTCAAAATATTCTTTAATATCCCTCACGTTGGCGCACATAGTTTTTTTCATTCTTTTCTAAGTATGCTTGTACGATTTGTTCTGGTGTAAATTCAAGGGTTGATGCCACAGCACCATACCATGACCATATCTCTTGATAATTTTCCATCGTAGGCGATTCTATAAATTGATGGATTGCTGATTGAGTATGTAAAAATAATCGCGTTAATGACTCTTTTGGATGTGGGATGGGCCAATTCTCTAAGTCATTGAACTTTTTCTCAATACCAAGAGATAATAAAAAGTGAATGGAGTCCACATATTCTTCTAAAATGATTTCTTTTTCAGAAGGTCCTTTTTCACTCCAAAACTTAAAACAACGTGTTTCATTCGCTAACTCCGCGAGTTCTACTAGCAGAGCAAGACCTTTTTCATAAAATACATCATGTTTAATCTTCTTTTCTGATTGAATATATAAATCGAGTGATTGTTGCATCGAAAAAAGTGTTTGCAACTTCATTATAAGTACCTCCATGGGAAAGAATTCTCACTTGATTGAAACTTATCGAGTAGGTTCATCGTATATAATGGTATCACGTTTGTATAGGGGGACCAAAATGATTATTATCATTATTCGCTTTTTGATTATTGCCCTTATTATTTATTTGTTTTATCGGGGAATTGGCTATCTCCTGGATCCAAAACGAAAATTAGATGATGCTTACGAAAGAGGGGCGTATTATTTTTATGATGATGTGAAAAATGTCCGTAAGAACTTCTTTATTACTTATAAAGGGGCATCATTTGAAGGAGAAAAATATTTAGGAACGACAAATGATGCTTTTGAAGTCGTTTCCATATTTGTATGGGCGAAAGACACAATGAAATTACAAGGCTTCACTAGAGATGATTTTGTTTTTTTAGAAAAAGAAATATTAATGAATTACCCTGATGCTAAGATTAGTTGGAAGAACCCGATTGAGCAATTAATGCAACCTGAATAAACAACACTTCATATTACGGATATAATTGAATCCGACTCTATTTCAAACAATAAAAAACGAAAAAAGTGCCAACACTCAAAGTTTCTGAGATTTAATACCCCCACAAGCTTTAGCCATGCCTGACACTTTTATACCTAGATTTCTAATTGAAGAATGAACCCGCCCAGACGATAAGGCTGACTTGTGCAATGGCTAGTAACGTAAAACCAATGCGAAAAGATAAATGTTTTGTTTTATGTCGATAAGTAATCATTCCTAGATATGCACCTATTCCTCCACCGAGAAATGCAAGTTTCCATAAAGTGCGTTCTGGTACTCTATGTTTTCTAGCGATTGCCGCTTTCTTATCACGAGCCATGGTCAAAAAAGCAGTTATAGACATCATTATGATGAATAGTAAGAGCAACATTTGCACTACAAATTTCCTCCTAAAAAAAGACTGATGGAAAATCCATCAGTCTTTTAAGTATTCGAAATTAGTTGTTCATTGATTTTTTAGCAGCATCTGCTAATTGTGTGAATGCAGCTGCATCTGTAACAGCTAAGTCAGCTAACATTTTACGGTTAACTTCGATACCAGCTAATTTCAAACCGTGCATTAAACGGCTATATGAAAGACCATTCATACGAGCTGCCGCATTGATACGTGTAATCCATAATCTACGGAAGTCACGTTTCTTGTTACGACGGTCACGATATGCATAGTTCCCTGATTTCATAACTGCTTGGTTTGCTACTTTATAAAGTAATTTTTTAGCGCCATAATAACCTTTTGCTAATTTTAAAACTTTATTACGACGTCTTTTTGTTACTGGTGTGCTTTTTACGCGTGGCATAATAATTACCTCCTGCTATTATTTCGAACATTTAATTTCGAGTATTATTTCATGTAAGCGATTAAAGATTTGATACGTTTGTAATCACCTTTTGATACAAGTCCACCTTTACGTAACTTACGTTTAGCTTTAGTAGACTTATTTGCGAATAAGTGACTGCGATATGCACTTGCACGTCTAATTTTCCCAGAGCCAGTCTTTTTGAAACGCTTCGCTGCTCCGCGGTGAGTTTTCATTTTTGGCATGTCGAATTCCTCCTAAACTGTCGTCAATCTTACTTTTTCTCGTTCTTCGGTTGAAGAATCAAGAACATGCTGCGGCCTTCCATCTTCGGTCTTTGTTCAACCGTCGATACTTCAGCACAAGCTTCTGCAAAGCGATCTAATACACGTTGGCCAATTTCTTTGTGCGTAATTGCACGACCTTTAAAACGGATAGAAGCTTTGACTTTGTCACCTTTTTCAAGGAATTTGATTGCATTGCGCAATTTCGTCTGGAAATCATGTTCATCAATTGTAGGGCTCAAACGAACCTCTTTCAATACGATAATCTTTTGATTTTTACGAGTTTCGCGATCTTTCTTTTGATTCTCAAACTTGAATTTACCATAGTCCATGATACGAGCAACTGGTGGCTTGGCTTGAGGGGCCACAAGGACAAGATCCAAATTAACGTTAGCGGCAATTTCAAGCGCTTCAAAACGTGTTTTTACTCCTAATTGTTCACCATTTTGGTCGATAATTCGAAGTTCACGTGCGCGAATACCATCGTTTACATACATGTCTTTGCTAATAATAATCCACCTCCGGATAGTGTCGCGAATACATGGTTTGGGCATATCGTTTATTGAAGACTTCAATAAATCGGTTACGCCGTTCCGACCAATAAAAAAACGAGCGGTCATTTACATAAGTAAATGTCCGCCCGCCGATATATGCAAGTACAAAACTGTACGTTACGTTTAATCGTGTGTCGACCTGTCAACAACTTTCAGTGTCAATCAGGTGAGAAGCGGGCAGCCTCTACTTATACCACAAACTTTGTATTCATTAACCTTAATAACTTTATCATGTCCATATGAACCTGTCAATAACTATTAGTTAATTTCTTGTTGAATACGAGAAAGGAACTCGTCAAATGAAATGCTTTCTGAGTTTTGCTCCCCGTATTTACGGACGTTCACAAAACCACTTTCCATTTCCTTGTCGCCAAGGACAAGCATATATGGAATTTTTTGCATTTGAGCTTCTCGAATCTTGTACCCGAGCTTTTCATCACGGTCATCCATATCGATGCGTAGACCTGCAGCTTGTAGTTTTTCAATAACTCCTTTTGCATAATCAAAGTGTACGTCATTAGACACTGGGATTACTTGCACTTGTACAGGAGCTAACCAAGTTGGAAATGCGCCTTTATACTCTTCAATTAAGAAGGCAACAAAGCGTTCCATTGTGGAGACAACACCTCGATGGATAACTACTGGACGATGTTGTTTTCCATCTTCTCCAATGTAAGAAAGGTCGAAACGCTCAGGTAACAAGAAATCAAGCTGAACCGTTGATAACGTTTCTTCTTTACCTAAAGCTGTTTTCACCATCACATCTAATTTAGGCCCATAAAATGCAGCTTCGCCTTCTGCTTCGAAGTAATTTAAGCCTAGCTCATCCATCGCTTCTTTGATCATAGATTGAGCTTTGTTCCACATATTTTCATCATCAAAATACTTTTCTTTGTCTTCTGGATCTCGATAAGACAATCGGAATGAGTAGTCATTTAAGTCAAAGTCTTTGTAGACATCGATTACTAATTGCACTACACGTTTAAATTCATCTTTGATTTGGTCTGGTCGAACAAAAATATGCGCATCATTTAATGTCATTCCTCGCACACGTTGAAGTCCAGTTAATGCCCCTGATAATTCATAACGGTGCATTGTGCCAAGCTCCGCTATACGCATTGGAAGATTGCGGTATGAATGAATGCCATTCTTAAAGATCATCATATGATGTGGGCAGTTCATTGGACGTAGTACTAAGTCTTCATTATCCATGCTCATGACTGGGAACATGTTCTCTTGATAGTGATCCCAGTGACCACTAGTTTTGTAAAGCTCGACACTCCCCATAACCGGTGTGTAGACGTGATCATAACCAAGTTTCACTTCTTTATCAACGATGTAACGTTCGATTATTCGACGAATTGTTGCGCCTTTTGGTAACCACATCGGTAAGCCTTGGCCAACTTTTTGTGAGTTCATAAATAAATCGAGCTCTTTTCCGATTTTACGATGATCCCGCTCTTTTGCTTCTTCTAACATTTTTAAGTGAGCACCTAATTCTTCTTTAGTGAAGAAGGCTGTACCATAGATTCGTTGCAACATCTTATTGTCGCTATTTCCACGCCAGTAAGCACCCGCAATACTTAATAACTTAAATTCTTTTAGTTTTCCAGTTGAAGGAACATGCACGCCACGACAAAGGTCAAAGAAATCTCCTTGTTCATATATTGATACTTGGTCATCTTCAGGGATCGCTTCCAATAATTCAAGTTTGTATTCATCATCAATTGCTTTGAACTTTTCAAATGCTTCTGCACGAGAAACGTTATGTCGAACGATTTCAATGTTTTCATTAATGATTTTTTTCATTTCTTTTTCAATGGCCGTTAAATCTTCTGCTGTAATTGGTTCAGGTGAATCAATATCGTAATAAAATCCGTTTTCAATAACGGGACCTATGCCTAATTTTGCATCTTTAAAAAGACGTTTAACTGCTTGGGCTAATAAATGAGCTGTACTGTGACGCAATACTTCTAAAGCTTCGTTAGATCCTGGAGTAATAATGGCAATTGCTCCGCTTTGTTCGATCGGGGCTTTTAAATCAATTAGTTGTTGATCTAATTGACCCGCGATTGCTTTCTTACGAAGTCCTGGGCTAATTGATGCAGCCACATCTTCAGTTGTTGTTCCTTTTGGGTATTCTTTTACTGCTCCATCTGGAAATTTAAGTTGTATAACTTCTGACATGCTAAACACTCCCCATATATATTTGTAAAACTGAACACAGAAAAACCTCGTCCTATGAAAGGGACGAGGTTTGAGTTCGTGGTTCCACCCTTCTTCCTTCTCTTCAGTCCAAGACTAAAAAGATGAAGCTTTGAGCCGGCTAACGAGCCGTAACCGTCGACAATTACTAATGTTCATTGTCGCTGCTCCAAGGTGGTAAAATGACCGTCGTACTTAAGAAGCTTTCAGCCTTGGCTTCTCTCTCTAAAAAGTCGTACAGACAATTGTTGTCCTCTTCTTGGCATTTGAATATTGTTATGATGACATTTTACTCTTGCGTGTTATCAATTGCAACACTAAATCAAAAATTAAACACTTACTAATTCGCGTTGTTCTAAAATCGGTTCAAAATGAGGCGTTGGTTGTGGTATAACACCAAGTAAATCACAAGGACGACCAATTAAATCAATGCAACCATCCTTCAATTTCACTATGCGGTCAGCTAAAGCGTGTGCATCATTCTCATCATGCGTCACGAAGATTGAAGTAATGTTGGCCTTTTTCAAGATTTCACGTAAATCTTTACGAATCTTCACTTGAAGCTCAGCATCCAAATTACTAAATGGTTCATCTAACAAAATTAAATGCGGGTTTGGTGCAATTGCTCTTGCAATTGCTACACGCTGTTGCTGACCACCACTTAGTTGATGGGGATAGCGTTTTTCATATTCTTGAAGCTCGACTAATTCTAAAACTTCTTGCAGTCGTTTTTTCTTTTCACTCTTTTTTAATTGGAATAAACCAAATAATATGTTTTCACCAACAGTCATATGAGGGAACAAAGCATAATCTTGAAACACCATGCCAATTCCTCTTTTTTCGGGTTGTAAAAATGTACCTTGATCAAAGATCACTTCATCTTGTATCGTCAAGGAGCCCTTTGTTGGTTTTTCAAGTCCAGCAAGGAGGCGTAAAATGGTGCTCTTTCCGCTACCACTTCTACCTAATATTGAAATCACTTCCCCTTTTTCAATATTCATTGAAAACTGGTCAAGTGCTGCACAGTTAGTGTTGGGATATGAGAAACAAACATTTTGTATAGATATAAACATGTCAATCCGGCTCCTTTTCGAGAAACTTATAGAAAACAACAATGGCAAGGGCACTGATACCGACAATTAATAATGAAGCTTGAGACGCTTCCATGATTTTTTCATCACTTGCATATTGGAAGGCTTTCGTTGACAGTGTGTCAAAATTGAAAGGCCGTAAAATTAATGTTAAAGGAATTTCTTTTAATATATCGATAAAAACTAAAATAAATCCACTTAAAATAGCACTTTTAAGCATTGGAACATCAACTTTGAAAAATGTTTTTGTTAAACCAACACCTAATATTCTTGATGCATCTCTAAAGTCCGTTCCAATTTTATCGTATCCTGATTCAATGGAATTATAGCCTATTGCAAAAAAGCGAATGGTGTATGCAGAAATTAACATTAATAAACTTACACTTAGCACCAGTGTTGTACTAACTCCAAACAATTTATATACCGGTAATAGAAACCGATCTAATGCGATGAATGCAGTGACAACAGCTACAGCAATGACAGCTCCCGGTATAGAATAACCGAGAATCGTTAATTTTGGCAATAATTTCGCTAGCTTTCCATTAACTAATCGACTAAAATTCCCAACGATTAAAGCAAAAACAATGATTGCTGTCGCGCTTATTCCAGCAACAGTGACTGAGTTTCTAACATACGTAAAGAATTCATTAAACGGGATTGTGCCATACGTTAATATCATCCAGTCAATCAATTGTGCAATTGGAATAAAGAAACCTAAACTTAATATAACCAAACCATAAAAGGTGGCTACGCCCGCTTTCCACCCCATTAATGGAATCAAAGGTAAAGGACGGACTTTCGTTGTTGAATAACTGTACTGACGTTTTCCACGAAGTAATTTTTCAATCATTAAGATTAATATTACAAACCCCATCAGGGATGCGGCAAGTTTAATTGATGATTCAATATCACCTAACCCAAACCAAGTTTGAAAAATTGCTGTCGTAAATGTTTGAATGCCAAAGTATTTTACGACTCCGTAATCATTTAAGACTTCCAGCACAACTAAACTTGCACCACCAATAATGGAAACCCTAGAAATAGGAATGACAACTTGGAAAAATGTCCGCCATGGTCCTTTTCCCAACATGCGAGCACTTTCAATTAAAGAAGCCGATTGCTGAGATAAAAAGACTCGAGTAATGGTATAAACATATGGATATAAAAACATCGTGTAAATAAAAATTGCACCAGGTAAATTCATAATATCGAAAAAGACCGGATTTAATTCCATTCCAACTTTGTCACGAAGTGTGGTTTGTATGACGCCGGTATAATTGACAATGCCGTGATACGTATAAGCCCCAATAAAAGGAGGGATGGATAAAGGCAAAATGAGTGCCCATTTCAAAAATCCTCTTAACGGAAATTGGTACTGTGCAATCAACCAAGCTAAACTTAATCCAATCGTAATGGTTAATATAGCCGTCGAGATAACCAGTATAATAGATGTTTTGATATAGGAGCCTAGCACAAATTCTTTCATATGGTCCCAATTCTCATTCGAAGGTGTAAAAATCCCCATCACAATCGTCAAATTTGGCAAAAATAAGAGAATCATGATGATAGCTGCCGATACCGTCCATATATTCACATTTGCTAGTCTTCTTTGCATATCCGAAACCCCTCTAATCCAATCGCAAGAAATCCCTTGCTACAAAAATTGTAGCAAGGGGATTTTATTTAAGATTATTTCCAACCGACTTCATTAAAAATTAAAATTGATTTTGCATTGTTATCCCCAAGTACAGATAAAGAAATATTTTGCTCTTTGAAATCTCCCCATGAATTAAGTAACTCAGTTGCTTCCACTGATTCGTTCACTGGGTATTCATAGTTTGCTTCTGCAAATGTTCCTTGAGCTTCAGGAGCTGATAAGAATTCTAAAAGCTTAATTGCATTTTCTTTATTTTTAGACATTTTCACAACACCAGCACCACTTACGTTTACATGTGTACCAGTTGTTTCTTGGTTCGGGAAGAAGATACCTAGACCTTCTGCGACTTTTACTTCTTCTGGATCTTCAGAGTTTAACATTTGTCCTAAGTAGTACGTATTCATAACCGCAACGTCACCAATACCAGCAGCAATCGCTTTTGCTTGGTCACGGTCGCCACCTTCAGGATTACGTGCAAAGTTGGCAACTATTCCTGCCGCCCACTCTTTTGCTTGCTCTTCCCCATTTAGTTCAATAAATGAAGCTAACAAAGATTGATTATACACATTTTCCGAGCTACGAATCAAGACACGACCATTCCAGTTGTCTTCAGTCAATGCTTCATATGTTGATAATTCTTCTGGTTTAACTGTTTCTTTATTATAAACAATTACGCGAGCACGTTTTGTTAAGCCAACCCACATGTTGTCTTTATCATGGAAGTTTGCAGGAATTTGATTATCTAATACGTCACTAGAAACAGCTTGTAATACGCCATCTGCTTTTGCACGGTATAAACGGCCAGCATCAGCAGTTAAAAATACGTCGGCTTGAGTTGCGTCACCTTCACGTTTAATGCGTTCTAGTAATTCATCAGCTTCACCTTTAATTACATTCACTTTAATGCCAGTTTCTTCTTCAAATTTTGCATAAAGCGTATCATCCACATCATAATGACGTGCTGTATATAAGTTTACTTCTTTACTTTCGTTAGTTTCTTTCGACTCTTTGTTTTTAGTAGTTGTGTCATTTCCACAAGCTGCTAAAACAAGAAGTGATAGAGTTAAAACAAGGTATAATACTTTTTTCACTGGATGTCTCTCCCTTATGAATATAATGAATCGCTATTGAAAACGATTCTCAATATCAATTATAGATGTATGTATTCAAATGTCAACAATTCCATCTATATTCACACTATTCTAAAAACACATGGAAAAAGAGTGGATTTTTCCACTCTTCCAGACTGTAGACAAACATTAAAATGAGTAAATATAACTGTATACCATTAAAGAAAACACATATACAAGAAATGGATGAATCATCTTTTGATTATAGGTTGTTTTTTAGAAAATACTAGAGTGATAAATTCATGAATTGACCGCTTTCCGTGGGCTCGCGCCGAACTAACTCGAGCTCTGCTCGAGTGGATTTCGACGTCGTCGCTTTCCCACAGGAGTCGGTCATTTCATTCATTTATTCTAAAAGAGAAGAAATGTAACTGTACACATCTTAAACGCTTATATAAAAATATCTCTTCATTTATTTTCAAGTGCCGATCATCATATTTTAATTAGATAAGAAAATTCATGAAATGACCGCTTTCCGTGGGCTCGCGCCGAACTAACTCGAGCTCCGCTCGAGTCGATTTCGCCGCCGTCGCTGTCCCACAGGAGTCGGTCATTTCATTCATTTATTCTGAAAGAGAGGACATGTAACTGTAAACAATCTTAGTGGCTCATATAAGAATATCTCTTCATTAGATTTCAATAATAAGGTGGTCGACTATTTCTGAAGACTCCTGCGGAAGAACGAAACAAGCTAGACCCCACAGGCTCAGCTGTCATCGACAGTTGAGTCGAGGAGGCTGGCGTTTCGTCCGCGGAAAGCGTAAGAAATAGCCGATCATTATTTTTCTTTAAAGTGCAAAAATAAA
>JBFGKX010000068.1:0-11013 GCA_041576455.1 Paenisporosarcina sp.
GTGGGACAGCGAAGACGTCGAAATCCACTCGAGGAACACTCGAGTGAGTTCGGCGCGAGCCCACGGAAAGCGGTCATTTCATGAAATTTATTCTTCATTTAATTTGAAAAATAAAACTGTCCTTAACCATAAGATGATTCATCCATTTTAAAAGGATACAATTTGGACATTTATCCTTGCACTCTCTCTAAAAGATTTTGGTCGGCTATTCCTTTCGCTTTCCGCAGGAGTCTTCAGTAATAGCCGACCTTCTTCCTACTAAAATAATATGAAGAGATTCGCTTATATAAGCCTTTAAAATCGTTCTTAGTTACATTCACTTTCCTTAAGATTAAAGGATTGAAAAATGAATAGTTACTTCTATTTTCCGAACGAAGTGCTTATAAGGTACAAGCTACTTATTTTTCAGCATTTTCAACTAATCATCTTAACTCTTAAGAATTCTACAGATGCTCTTCTGTCACACCTACATAAATAGAAATGAAATGACCGACTCCTGTGGGACAGCGAAGACGTTGAAATCCACTCGAGTAGCGCTCGAGTGAGTTCGGCGCGAGCCCACGGAAAGCGGTCATTTCATGAAGTTCTTTTTCTATTTCATACTAAGAGATACGCTTACTGTAGGGAAATCTAATGATTTATCTGGATTTTCTACTACTCATATTTATGGTTAATCCTTCTACAAATCATCTTCTGTCACCCTATAAAAATAGAAATGAAATGACCGACTCCTGTGGGACAGCGAAGACGTCGAAATCCACTCGAGCAGCGCTCGAGTTAGTTCGGCGCGAGCCCACGGAAAGCGGTCATTTCATGAAATTCTTTCTCTATTGATTGCTAAAAACATAGCCCACTGGAGTCTTTAGAAATAGCCCCATTCCTACTGAAATCATTTGAAGAAATACGTTTGTAGTAGCGCTATCTTTTGAGTGAATTGGTGGCAGTCAAAACATGTGCTCCCAACGTTACTCTTCGCAAAGGACCTAGTTGTACACGCCTAACTCTTTCCCATCACAGATTTCAATTGCTTTATCGGGATTGTTTTTTAACATGATGCGCACTTGTTTTTTATAGAAGGTTTCATACTGATACGTCCATTTAAACATTCGCCCATACATTCGCCATGTTGGGAAGTAACTTGCATCCTCGATTCCTCTTTTTTGTAGAATAAATCGCTTGGTTATTCGATATAAGCGTATCATGAGATTTGGATGGAGAAATATAACTTGATCAGCTTCTTCGAACGTTTTTCTAGACCACCCAAGATGCGCTCCTTCAATAATCCAAGATGACTGGCTTATGATCAGTTCTAAGGAAGCATCACGATTAGCTTCAGAATTTCTCACGTCTCCATTAGGACTTCTTGACCAAACAATATCATCTAGTGAGTACATGGGAATTTCTTTTTGCAAAGAGATTTTTCGAGCAAGTGTGGTTTTTCCACTACCTACCGCCCCTATAATTCGTATTTTACTTGCCATGAGCCCACGCAATTCGACTATCAACTGTTCGGATCATACGAATCATAAAAGGTTGATAACCAAGTTTTGGCCAAAAGTAAGATGCTAAGTGATTTGGTGTATACCAGTCTGCTAAAGCAAAATCGTATCCTAACTCTTTTAACTTAGCATGACTCGCATCTGCCATAGATTTACCTATACCCTGTCCCCGATAGTGTGGGTTTGTTGCTGCAGCGGGGAGTTCCACTGTACGTTCAGGTGTGTACATATTTATTGAAGAATCTGCTTCATAATACACATGAAACCCTACTGGAACTTTTTCTTGTTCCCCAATCATGACAATTGCTTCAGCATCTTTTGCAAGTGCCGCATATCCAGTTCTCACATCTTCCAGTGATTCTTTCGTAATCGGATTCCAAGACGGGGCAGATGCTTGATGAATACTATTCCAGCTTGACATCCCTTTTAGCATTTCCGTGTCACCCTCCACTAATTGGCGAACGGTAAGTGGAGCTTTTTCTTCTTCTTTTGCTTTCGCTTCATATTTTTGAATGTCCAGCATTGCATATTTTTGTTCAAATCGGAACCCTTGCTCTAACCATTCATAAACGAACCGATCATATCCGATTGGCACATATACAATATGTTGGAAGTAACCATTTGCTACCCATTCTGCACCTGCTTCGGCGTACATCAAACGAACCAATCGCGGATGCGCATCTTTCGAAATCGCGATGCTTGGATAATCTACGGTTATATGTCTCCCTTTTTTCGCATCCTCTTTAAACTCGTATAGCATGTACCCTATTACTTCCTCATTTCGAATTGCGACGATTCCATTAACATATGGTGTCTCAACTTTTTCTCTAAGAAGTGATTCGGTTGCTTTTGGATGCTCATATTGCTCTGGGAGAAATAAATAATAACTCCTTTCAACTTGGTGCCTTTTGGCTAATAGTTGAGCCATTGACGGTAAGTATTTTTTGTCAAACCCTACAAATTGAATCATGAGAAACCCTCCTAAAGTTTATTTACATCCTTCATAAAGATCAACTAGTTCCCTTTCTATCTAAACTGTAAGTGGGTATAATTGTTAGGTAGGAAGGGAGTTAGACCATGGAATTAAAACGAGTTGCTTACGGTGTGATTATGGCTGCTACACTTATTTTTGTACGATTTCTTGATAGATTTATTTTCGAAATGTCGACCATTGTTTCGATGATTGTTCTCATTGCCATTATGATTGTTAGTTATAAAATGGTTGATCATTCGGCAATTTTCAATCGACAAATTTCACGAAATACATATTATTTGTTGAATACCCTTATTATCACCTTATTAATTCTTGCATTTTATGCTATTGAATCTTAAAGCCGTTCTAGAGAATTCTATTCTCTAGGTCGGTTTTTTACGTTAACCCGACGTTCCAATGTTGTTAAAAAACTAGGTCCCTTTTACCCAAATGATATTAAATGAAATATTCGACACAATGAGTGGTAATCCTTTATTTTAAGCTTGAGTATAGAGAGATATGGGTACTATTTGATAAGGGGGAATTCTAGTGGAAGATACTTGTATACTGATACCAGCTTATAAGCCCAACTCCACATGTTTGCGAACGATTAAGGAGCTTATTGTTTCTGGCTTTTCCAATATCGTCGTTGTTAATGACGGCTCTGGTGAAGAATTTGCTTCTTTTTTTGACAAGGTTCAACAACTCTTGGAAGTGAATGTCCTACATCACGCTGTAAATCAAGGTAAAGGTCGAGCACTCAAAACTGGTTTTCACTACATATTAAATGAGCGACAATTTATACAAAAAGTAATCACTGTAGATGCGGACGGGCAACATCGAACCAAAGATATATGTGCTTTGTATGACGCTTCGGATAACAACGATGGCATCCTTCTAGGTGTTCGGGATTTTTCTCAAGACAATATTCCTTTTAGGAGTCGGTTCGGCAATAAATTAACAAGGAATCTATTTCGCTATACAACTGGACTAGCAGTTACTGACACTCAAACAGGGCTTCGACTTTTTTTCAGAAAGCACTTTAAGTGGTTGTTATCCGTAAATGGAGAGGCATTTGATTATGAATTAAATATGTTGGCTCAAACTAAAAACGCAGGCATCCCTGTTCATGAAGTGAAAATAGAAACAGTGTATGTAAATAACAATGAATCTTCTCACTTCCAACCTATCCAATCATCTCTTCAAATCTATAAAATATTTATTAAATTTGCGATTTCCGGTTTTGCATCATTTGGAATTGACTTAGCGTTATTTGCTTTATTTATTTGGTTATGGAAAGACAATGCACCTCATCTATATATTATTTTTGCAACTTGTTTAGCTCGATTTATATCTGCAAGTTTTAATTATTTTATCAATCGTAAGAAAGTCTTTAAAAAGGGAGATGAGCGCTCATTTATAAAGTACCTCATTCTTGCCGGAATGATTATGTCATTATCTGCTGGACTGGTCCATTATTTATTTTTCTTAACTGGTCGGGGTGAAATGATAATTAAAGGAGTCGTGGACAGTTTGCTATTTCTTGTTGGTTTTGTCGTCCAACGAGAATGGGTATTTAATAAGAAAAAGTCCAATACATCTTAATTGATTTGGATTTTGTACTAGATAGGCATAATTAAAGCTGTCACACTCTAAAGTAGAGCATGACAGCTTTTAATCGTTTATAAGTAATCCTAGAGATTTTGCAAAACCCATCGCTTGTTCCGTTGAAACCGTGCACCCTGACAGTTTATCGACACTTACTATCATTTGTTCATATGTACATGAACTTAAGTCAATTGATTCTAAACTGGTTTCTGTAAAGTTTGCCCCATCTAATTCACATTCAGAAAAGATCAATTTATCAAATGTGCACTCGAAAAAATCAGCCTTATTCAACGCTGTTCGTTCGAATTTCACTTGTTTCATTTTACTAAAACTAAATGCTGCGTAATTGGCTATACAATTTGCCATTACTACGTGCCCGAAACGACATTGTACTCCTTGTGCACCCACTAGTTTTGATTGATGGATTTCTACTCGATGGAATACAGAATCACCAAAATCCACATTGGATAAATCACACCGTTCGAAATGACAATCAATAAATTCCACTTGTCCAAAAGACAACCCTTCAAATGAAACATCTTGAAAAAGAATTTGATCGAAAGTAATCTTCCCCTCTGGTAGCTCTGTTACATTCCACTCTGACACGATTCCCCGGGAAATAAATCGTTCTTCTTCCAGTTCAATTAATGTAAATACATTTAACACTTCAAGCTGGTTTGGCATTTTAGGCTTATCGATTTTCAACCTTTCGACCTCCTTCAATATTCAAGTATCTTTAAAAATCAACCTCATCAATAGGAACGCCATTTTAATCGCACATCAATTACTAAAATCGTCACTTATGTTTTTGACACTGTTGGCACTGGCTCTTCCTGGAAATGTTTCCGAAACGCGACTATACGTGACGCGAATTGTGTCAAATTCGTTTACTCTTTTTAATTGATCAATGGATAATGAAAACCAAATGGCTTCATTAACTCCTTCGAGCATTTCTACTTCGGTTAATCCTTTTAGTTCAGCAGCATCTTTTCCCTGAATGACCAAGATGTTAGGTTCATCTACGATTGCGACAACTCCCTCAATAGATAGGACACTCCCATTTTGTACTTGATTGTTTTGAAAAAATATCGAAATCGACAATACGACTGCTGACACTGTGACGAGTGCAATTATTACGATTAACAGGACCACTTTATTCCCTTTCAACTGCATTCTCTCCTATTCCGTTTGATGATTTTAACCTTTAATTATTGGTTGCGAATATTTTTTAGTATATCGATAATGAGACGATTCTTACAAAGAAAAAAGAGCTAGAAGACAAACCTAGCTCTCAAATGTGTGACATAACCGAATCATATCTCGACAACGGATGCCATTCTCATAAATTGGATCATCATAATTTCGAGTAAAATAATCGAAATCGATGTCAACAATCCGAAATCCACATTGTTGGTAAAGTTTTAATTGATAGATACTCGAATTTCCTGTTCCAATTTCGAGTTGAGCATATCCTCGTTTAGAAGCTTCTTCTATTGCGTGACAGATTAATTGTTTTCCCAATCCTTTTCCTTGATCCGTTAGACGTACCGCGACATTCATGATTTCCACAATGACTTTTTGCGTTTCTTTTAAAACGTATACAGCCACCGCTTCTCCTTCAATCTCGCCCACATAGACCCATCCACTTCTGACATATCCTTCAATAATGATACGAGAGGGATCAGCCAGCTCTAATAATTCCCACGGAGGTTGTTCATTTAGCTTTAGTTTCCGAATGAGCATTATTTTGAAGATGTACGAAATCCTTCACCTAATAAATACTCTTCAGCTTCATCAAATGAACCATAGCTTTCTTCTAAGTTGTGCGTGTGATAAATGTTCCAAAGTGTATCTTCATGAACAAGTTTTAACTCTTGACCTTCACGGTTCTTCCACACTTGTTCTTCAATAACTTCTTCTTCGAATTGTTCTTCTTCAGAAAGGATGCCAATAGAGTCCGTAATCATCTCACGCAATTCGTCTTCCGATGCTTCACGAATATTAATCATGCCTTTGTTATCTGCTTTATATTTCTTTAAATCTCCCACGAAGACAAATCCATTCCCATTCGGATGTAGGTGATATACGACTGTTTTTTTATCATATAAACTATCTTCGAAGTGGTAATTGACACGTTTTAATGATACTTCTTTTTTTGATAGCTCAGGGAAGGTTTCAATAATTGCTTGTTTTTGTTCAAATGTTAACATAATGCGCCTCTTTTCATAGTAGTTCTTTGGATTAGTATATCACATGAGTACTTAAATATTAGTTGACAGTCTAAAACAATAACCGCTATAATCACAGAAATATTAAATGACGTTGAGAAGGACTAGTCAAGAAACGTGTGTTTTTGTAGAGAAAAAGTTATTTAATGAAAGACTGTTACATACGGCTCCTTGAATCTACCTTTGAGTTTGATGTCGAAAAATGATCGCGACGACAGTTGGTAACTTGGATGGACGAGTGTGAAGCTTTGCTTCAAATGAGGTTGGTACCGCAATAATATGGTCCCTCATTTGATGCAGAGCTTTTTTGTTTATTAGGCTCTGTTGATTTCCGTTACGGGCGGAGGCTTTCGTTGAGCCTGGTCTCCGCTGTTCCCTATAATTTAATTAAAGTACTTTTTAACATCAATGGAATACACTTCAAATATTCATGGTGATTAAGAATCGTTACGTGATACGTGTATGTGCAGGAAAACCTAGTTATCTATTTGGGATATCAGACTAAAGCATATTAAAATAGAATGTATAAACTATTCTTTCGTAGGTTAGCACCTTCAATTTATCGTTCAAACTTTACCTTTTGTTGTCATAATACTAATTTATAAGGGGCTGGCCGTAAATGCTAAAAGCGATTATTTTTGATTTAGATGATACGTTATTATGGGATAAAAAAAGTGTTGAAACTGCATTTCAGCTAACATGCCAATTGGCTGCAAAAAAAGTTCCAATCGAGCCTTCCTTGTTAGAAGAAGCTGTACGAATAGAAGCAAGCGAGCTCTATAGTTCTTATGAAACCTACCCGTTTACGAAACGAATTGGGATCAATCCTTTCGAAGGATTGTGGGGAATCTTTGATGACGAAGGGGAGTTTTTTCGAAAAATGAAAACCATCGTCCCTGCTTATCGTCGAGACGCTTGGACTAAAGGATTACTTCGCTTAGGAATCGACGATGCAGAACTTGGCGAGCAATTAGCAGAATATTTTCCAGTAGCTCGTAAAGCCCATCCATTCTTATACGAAGAAACAATTAGAGTCCTTGATCGCCTCAAAAATTCTTATCAACTTGTGCTATTAACAAATGGATCGCCTTCACTACAGCAAACCAAACTTGAAGTAACAGCAGAACTAGTTCCTTTTTTCCGTCATATTGTCATTTCAGGGGAATTCGGCAAAGGAAAACCTGATCCTAGCATTTTTCAATTTGCACTCTCTAAATGTAATCTACATGCAGATGAGGTCATTATGGTTGGCGATAACTTGAATACCGATATTTTAGGAGCTGCTCGATCAGGTATCCGTTCAATATGGATCAATCGAGAGCATATACAGCCAAATAAAGACATAGAACCTACATATGAGATTACCAACTTGGAAGAACTATTTCCTATTTTGGAGAATTTATAAACTGATACCTCGATAAGGTGTCTTTTCGCAGACTCACAATCTGGTTGACTGACGGAATAAGAATTTCTCTACTATGCGCAAATCTACGTCGACGATACATGAAACTTAAAAGCATGGGAAACCATCACTGATTTTCCATGCTTGTAAGTCATTCATTTTTTATAAACCTATTGCAGTTACATCATAAATATCTTCAAGCTCTTTCAAGCGTTCGATTTCATTTGGTTCGATATGTTTATCGATGGTTAACATCATAATGGCATCTCCCCCTAGGGTAGATCTTCCTACTTGCATCGTGGCAATATTAATATTTTCTTTTGCTAACAATGTTCCCACCCGGCCAATCGCACCTGGTTGGTCTTTATGTTTGATAAATACGATATGTCCTTCAGGGGCAACGTCTACGATATAGTTGTCTACTTTTACAATGCGAGCACCAAGGCCATTCAGCAAGGTTCCTGCGACTCTTCTTATTCCGCTTGATGTTGTCACTTCTACCGTGAGTAAATTCGTAAAACCTCTGGACGCTGTTGATTTATGTTCATTCACTTGTATGCCAATACGATCTGCAAAAAATTTAGCATTTACTTCATTCACATGATCACCTAAGTGCCTTTTTAACATGCCTTTTACTGTATTGCGCGTTAATGGACTCACTTCACACTCTGCCAAATCACCTGAGTAGTAAATATTTACTTCTTGGATTACCTCATTGGTTAAGCCCATTAGGAACGTACCTAATTTCTCAGATAGGTTAAAGTACGGTTCAATTTTAAGCATAATTTCTTTTGATACCGATGGGAGATTAACAGGATTCCGAACCACTCCACCATGTAAAAAATCCACGACGTCTTGACTCACGTCTATTGCAACACTTTCCTGAGCTTCAATTGTACTTGCCCCTAAATGGGGAGTCGCAATCACCTCGGCTAGCGTTAAGAGCTTGTGATTCACAGCTGGCTCTTGTTCAAATACATCTAAAGCCGCTCCATCCACTTTTTTAGAGATGATGGCATCATAAAGTGCCTCTTCATCAATAATGCCCCCTCTTGCACAGTTAATAATTTGAACGCCATCTTTCATCAGGTTAAATGCCTCCGCATTAATTAAATGCTTCGTTTCTTTCATTAGAGGCGTATGCACCGTAATAAAATCAGCTTTTCGAAGTACATCCTCTACTGAACCAAAGTCGATTCCCATCTTCAGCGCCTTTTCAGCAGTTAAGAAAGGATCATAGGCAATCACGCTCATCCTTTGCCCTTGAGCTCTTGCAGCCACTTCTGCTCCAATTCTACCTAGGCCTATCACACCGAGCGTTTTGTTTTTTAGTTCGACCCCAACATATTTTTTACGATCCCATTCATTATTTTTCAATGCATGAAATGCTTGTGGTATTTTCCTAGCGAGTGACATGAGCATAGCCATCGTATGTTCAGCTGCTGAGTTAGTATTCCCATCTGGCGCATTAACGACAATTATTCCACGCTCTGTAGCTGCTGTTATATCAATATTATCTACTCCGACTCCCGCACGGCCAATGATTTTCAACTTAGTTGCTTTGGCGATAATATCGGCTGTCACTTGGGTTTGGCTTCGAACGAGTAAGGCATCGAACTCGCTAATGCGATTGGCTAATTCTTCAGGAGACCACCCCGTTTCGATAACAATATTTATTCCTTCTGCCTGCCTAAGTGGATAAATCCCATCTTCACTTAATGGGTCACTAATTAAAACATTAAAAGTCATCTATTTCCCACTCCTTGATTTACGTAAATTATTTGAGCCGCAGCCGTTCCTGCACCTAAAACGATGTCTTTGCCAATGAGTACTAACCCAATTTCAATCATTCCAATAATTTGAAGGACATCCGCCGGTGAGCAGTAGCCCATATGACCGATTCGAACGATTTTTCCTGTTAAATGCCCCTGACCGCCTGCAACAGACAATCCAAATTCTTTTTTCAATACTTTCCGAAATGCTTCAGCATCAAAATCATCCGGTTTTACTGCTGTCACAGTAGGAGAAGCATCCTTATCACTCGTCAACATCGGAATTTTTAAAGCTTGAAAAGCTCCACGCATCATTTCCATCATCAATGTGTGCCTCTTATAAACTTCATCTAACCCTTCTTCATCTATTAAATTCAGTACTTGTTCCAGCCCAAATAATAAAGACAATGCAGGTGTAAAAGGCGTAGTATCTTTCAGTAAATTATCACGATATTTTTTTAAGTCTAAGTAAAAACGAGGTTGTTTATTTTGTTCGATTACGTCCCATGCTCGAGCACTGGCTGCCACAAAAGTTAATCCTGCTGGAAGCATAAGAGCTTTTTGAGAACCCGTAACCATCACATCAATCCCCCAGTCATCCATCTTCGTTTCAACGCCACCAATACAAGAAACGCCATCGACAACAATTAATGCATTACTGACTTGTTTAACAGCTTCACTTAGTTCTTTAATTGGATTTAAGACCCCTGTAGAAGTTTCACAATATGTAGAGAAAATAGCCGTAATCTCTGGATGTTTTTGTACATATGATTTAACCGCATGAGGGTCAAATGCTTTGCCCCATTCAACATCTAACCTACGAAAGTTAAGGTTATAAGCTTTGCAAATAGATGCGAAACGATCTCCAAACGCACCGGTTACAATAACCAATACCACATCTCCTGGATTTACAACATTTAGTACAGCTGCTTCTAAACCCGCGGTACCACTTGCCGTAATGACGGCTACTTCTTGAGATGTACCGAAAACGTTCTTCAATTTAGGAGTAATTCGTTTTAACATATCCGACGTATTTTGACCTCGGTGACCAATCATCGGTTGGGTCATAGCCCGTTGAACACTTGGCGGAATTGGGCTTGGACCTGGAATACGTAAAATTTGTTGATCAGCTAACATGTTCATTCTCCTCTCTATTTTGCCAATAAAAAAAAGCCCTCCTCCCCTTACTAGTGTAAGGGGCGAAAAGCTTGTAACTATCGCGGTACCACCCTTTTTTCGCTACCTCTTTAAATTCAAGAGGATAGCCTCATTGGTTAACATGCTTAACGTGCATGAAGCGAATGAGCCTACAAAACGATTCAACTCATCTATTCAGAAGTGCTACTTTCATGTGGAAATCACTGATTCTCACCAACCATCAGCTCTCTTAAGATTCCATTTCATGAAGCTTTTCTTCATCAACATATTTTAATAAATATTGAATTTTTTTAATAATACCAAAATTCAACGTATTGTCAATACACTTTATTTAATGTAAACGCTTGCTTGAAAAATAAATAGTTGAAGATGA
>JBFGKX010000069.1:0-10971 GCA_041576455.1 Paenisporosarcina sp.
TCTTCAGCAAATCTAGAAGCAGCAGTGACTAAGTAGAACAAATCTTTTGGAATTTGATATAGTTCATATTGAGCTGAACCAGTATTAATTTCTTCAAATAAAGCAGGGTGTGAGTGTTTGGCATTCATTGTATACGCTAGTTTTTCTGTTGCTCGAATTGATTTTTCATTATTCTTTCTAATCCGAAGAAAAACAGTATTGATATTGTGTTGATAAAATAGTTCTTCCAAGAATAGATTCTTAGCCTTTTGGTTAAATCCTTTTCCTTGAAATGGAGAACCAATCCATGTTCCGAGAAAACCGGCTTGATCTTGAATATCATATAAATTAATGGTTCCTATAGGCATTCCATAATCATCAGTAATTGTACGTGATATCACTTCTCCACGTTCTTCTTCTTCCATTAATTGTTTCGTCATAAATAAAAATTCTTCAGCTGAAGTAGCTTTTTGACGAACGAAAGGGAAGACAGATGGGTGAGATAAATACTCGAATAAAAGACCACATTCGTGTAATTCTCGTCGTTTAATCATAATTAACGCCTCCGTAACGGGGCAGATTAAGACAGAAGTCTGGCTCTAGCCCCTCGAAATTTTTCATTTTGTGTTGCATAAAAAATTTCGGGGTGGGAATCGAACCCACTAGAACCAGTCATATTGCTGGTGGCGCACCATTTGCCTTCCCTCACGATTTATGGTGAATAAATCGCTTTATGAAATTGTTTGCATTATTACTATACTAAGTTTTTTTAAAAATGCAAAGCAAAAAATCGTAAAAAATGTGTAAGTTTTGTTACAAAATTATTGAAGCAATGTGTTTGAATAGTTGTATCCAATTTCGATAAGATTTATCATGAAAAGATAGAGTCTTTGGAGGGATCATCATGACAATTATTTTTCATAAAGTACACGGTTCTGGAAATACCTTTTATTTACACGAAGAAGTTTCAAACATTACCTATAACTGGCCTGTAACGGCACAAAAAATGTGCGATCCTACCAATGAAAATGGGGCAGATGGCTTATTAATTATCTCGGATTCTGATAAAGCAGATGCGCAAATGCGTGTCTATAACGCGGATGGCTCCGAAGCATCCATGTGCGGAAATGGTTTAAGATGTGTGGCTCGATATGTTTTAACCAAACTAGGGCAGAAGACTGCTACCATTGAAACAATGAAAGCTGTATTAGCTGTAGAACAAGTTGCCCCAATCTATCAAAATATTGATACGTACGCTGTTGAAATTTCACCTGTATCATTTGCTCTTTCTTCGCTGCCTATGCAGTATCAAAAACTTGATCAAATTGTAAACATGGAATTACCTGAGTTTTCATCAGATATTAATTTCACGGCAGTGTCAGTTCCAAATCCACATCTGATCGGAATTGTTCCTATAGATTATATTGAAGATACACAATTTCAAGAACAACTAGCTGAATCTTTTAATAAAAAAAATGACTATTTTCCCGATGGGGTTAATGTTAGTTTTGTTCATCCTGTAGATGAATCAAGTATTTTTGTTCGCACGTTTGAACGCGGCGTTGGTTTTACCAATGCATGTGGGACCGCAATGACGGCATCAGCTTTAGTATCTGCGATCATAAAACTAGTTCCATTTGGCGAAGTAAAAGTATTCAATCCCGGTGGTTTTGTAAAATGTGCAGTCAAGCAAGAAAATGAACATTTTCATTTATCATTAATAGGCAATGCCACATTTTTTGCAACGTATGCTGGTGAATTAACGGGAGATGGCGACTTTATAAAAGATTCGATAACGCTACATGAAAATGAAATTGGTGAATATGAAGAACTAGAGCAAAATGCTCACCAATACGTAATCGATGGATGGTCTAGCTAACAAGTCATAGGGGATGAACAAAATGAAACACTTTTTAACTCAAACACAATTCGAGTTATTATATGAAGATGCTACAGAATCAGTGTTCTTTTTAATACAGAAAGAACATTCGTTTGAATATTTGTATATAAATAAAAAAGCGCGACTTATTTTTACTGAAAATCCGATTAATAAGAACCTACATGAAATGGTTGCACCATCGCTTTTGGATGAAATCAATAAAAATTATTTAAAAGCAATTCGTGAAAATAGAAAAATAACATTTCAAGATTTCTTCTTGTTTTCTAATGTCGAATTAGTAAATGAAACGACTGTACAACCTATTCAAACTGAGTTTGGTACGTATATCCTTGCCACGACGAGGGAAGTATCGAAGCAAAAAGAAAAAGAAGAGAAGTTTTTATATATGGAATCTTTATTAAATATGACTGCCCATTCTACGGTAACTGTGACAAACGAAGGCAAAATATTTGATATGAATGCGAAGTTCGAAGAATTGTTTGGTTACAAATTAAATGATTGGCAAGGGAAAGATTATCTTGACCTGAATTTTATTCCACCAAATCAGCAAGGACTTAGTGAAAATGACTTTGAAACTAATTTTAGCGAGGTGAAGGAATCTTCAACCCTTGTTAAGCGGATAAAAACGAATGGAGAAGAAGGAACATTTTTAGTTAGCTACTCGCCAATTAAAAATGACGATGAGACTGTTGCAATGTATATATTACTTCAAGAAGTGACAGATAAAGTTGAATTAAAAACAAGGTTAAGTAACACGCAGCACATCTTGCAAAATTATAAGAAAGCGATCAGTAAGGCAGCGATGGTCGTAATGGTCAATCGGAAAGGAATTATTGACTATACGAATGATTTATTTGAAAACATAACAGGTTATGAGAAAAATGAAATCGTCGGTAAACACATCACTTTTTTGCATAATGATTTATATAATGATGTTAAATTAAGGACGATGTGGAAAGCTGTCTTGAAAAATCAAATCTGGCACGGAGAACTACGAAACTGTAGAAAAGATGGCACATTTTACTGGATGGATACGAAAGCTATTCCTTTATTTAACGAATGGGATCAAATCGAAACGGTAATTATCATTCAATTTGACATTACTGAAAAGAAGAAAATCATGATTGAGTTAGAATCTATTGAAAAAACGTTTAAATTAATAACGGAAAATACGAATGATTTAATTGCAATCACTGATGAAAAAGGAAAGGTTCTTTATACATCACCATCGCATGAATTGATTTTAGGTTACTCAAATGAAACATTAATGAATCGACAACTAAGTGACATTTTATCCAGTGACTTCCGTGATATCTGGCAAAATGACGTACTGAAACGCGTAAAAGAAGATGAAGAAACTCGTCTAGAACTGCAATACATGCACAACAATAATAATAAACTTTGGACAGAAACGTCGATTGTGGCTGTTCAAAATGATGATAGACCAGGGAAATTTCAACATATTATTGTTTCTAGAGAAATAACTGAACGAAAAAAATTAGAAGAACACCTTCGTTTTATGGCCTATCATGATAGCTTAACGCAGTTACCAAATCGGAGTCATTTATTAAAAGAGTTTCCCAAATTAATTAGTCAAAAAGACATAAAAAACTCTTCGATTGCTGTTCTATTTCTAGACGGAGATGATTTTAAATCAGTGAATGATTCATATGGTCATGATATTGGCGACGCATTTCTGACTATGTTTGGAAAAACTCTTTTAACGAGTGTACGGGAGCACGATTTAGTCGCTCGAGTTGGGGGAGATGAGTTCGTCATATTAATTACCGAGTTGCCAAATGACCCTATTGAAAGAATGACTGACATCGAGAAAGTTATTTCAAGAATTAGATGTTCATTACATGAAGGTTGGGCAATTGAGGAAATTAAGTTTAATCCAACGACATCAATCGGCATTTCACTATATCCTGACCATGGGAACTCACTAGATGAATTATTAGAAAAAGCGGACGATGCGTTATATCAAGTGAAGCGATTAGGAAAAAATCAACACCTTGTTTTTTCAGAATGATTAATCAAAACCGTTCCCAGTTTATGGGACGGTTTTTTTGAAACTAGGAAAGAAGGTGAAGTAATGGGTTACAGCGTTTTGTTAGTTGAGGATGAACAAAATATTGCTCGATTTATCGAGCTAGAATTGCGACATGAAGAGTTTGACGTTGTTCATCAAGTTTCAGGTCGAGAAGGACTAAAAACTGCTCAGACACAAGAATTTGATGTTATCTTGCTAGATGTGATGTTGCCTGAGTTAAATGGGATTGAAATATGTCGTCGAATTCGCTCGTTTTCAGAAGTTCCGATACTGTTAATAACGGCAAGGGATGCAGTAATAGACCGAGTGGCAGGCCTTGATGCTGGTGCTGATGATTATATTGTGAAACCATTCGCGATTGAAGAATTACTGGCGAGAATACGTTCTGTTTTGAGACGAGCACGTAATAAAAGTAAATTGTCTACTCAACTGAATTTCAAAAAAATTGTTGTCGATATGGATGCACATATCATTCAAGTGAATCAAAAGAACATTGATTTAACCAAAACTGAATATGACTTACTCGTCTATTTAATTGAACAAAAAAACCGTGTGGTAACGAGAGACCAAATATTAGAAAATGTATGGGGGTATTTATCGGATATTGAAACGAATGTAGTGGATGTTTATATACGTCATTTGCGATTGAAGTTACCGGAAGAAACAGCTAGCTACATAGAAACGGTCAGAGGAGTTGGGTACGTGATGCGTGAGTGAGTCAAATGAATCGCTTTAAACAGTTTGTTGCATCCCAATCATTAAAGAAAAAATGGGCAATTAGTTCGGCTACAGTCATTTTCTTAAGTTTTATTACCATGAGCATCCTATTATTTATAGCATTGAAAGGATGGCTATTTTATCAAGAAGAACAAGAAGTCCAACGAACCATGAATGATTTGATAACATTTTTCGAATCACAAGGACCCTATTTTACTGTTCAAGATATTCAATCTAATTCTGGATTAATGACATCAATTATT
Source organism: Paenisporosarcina sp. (assembly GCA_041576455.1). Lineage (GTDB taxonomy): Bacteria > Bacillota > Bacilli > Bacillales_A > Planococcaceae > Paenisporosarcina. The sequence goes on from JBFGKX010000069.1 coordinate 4,913, forward strand.
AATCAAAATCAAACAGTTCGATTATTAAATGGTGATGGGATCGAATTCCTTCGAATTAATAACTCATTTAATTTTCCACCGTTAGATACCATCGACTTACCAACTAAAGGCTATTCACTTGATTCACTTAACTCTTCATCGATTTCAGCGGTTGGTCGAATTCAACTCGGAGGTTTTGAAGGATACATCCAGCTAGAACATCCTTTAAATACATACCAAGCGATTTCAACCTATATTTTAACGACGTTATTACTTATTAGTTTCTGTGCTTTGTTGTTATCAGGTTGGATTGGTTATTTATTGGCTACCACGTTACTAAAGCCTCTACAAGATTTAAAAATGACAATGGATGATATCGCGGATCATGGCTTTAAAAAGAATCTATCCGTTTCATATCAAGCAAAAGATGAAATTGGTGAACTAATTGTCGTCTTTGACAGTATGATGAAAAAGTTAAAATCGTCCTTCGATCAACAACAACAATTTATGGCTGATGCTTCTCATGAACTACGAACTCCTATTCAAGTTGTTGAAGGGCATTTAGCTCTCCTAAACAGATGGGGAAAGAATGATCCACTCATTTTAGAGGAATCATTAGGAATTTCATTACGTGAAATCCAACAAATGAAAATCCTAATGGATGATATGCTTGACCTAGCACGTGGAGAGCAAATAACCGAAGTCCATTGTACAAATATTGTAGAGCATACATGTGAAGTGATTACCGAATTACGCTTAATTTACCCTGATGTAATCTTTGAACATTTAAAACCAAAAACAAATGCCTTAGAAGTGAATATTAATGCAAATGCCTATCGTCAAATCATCAGAAATATTTTAATAAATGCCATTCGCTATAGTCTCGAAGAAGTTCATGTTTCAATTCGTTATCAACAATCTTTAGATCACGTGATCATTCATGTGCAAGATCAAGGAATTGGCATCGCTCCTGAACACCAATCTAAAATTTTTGACCGCTTTTATCGGATCGATTCTGCTCGGTCTCGAAATCAGGGAGGAACTGGATTAGGGTTAAGCATTGTTAAGATGCTCGTTCAAAATGCCCATGGGTCAATACACGTAGTAAGCGAAGAAGGAAAAGGATCTACTTTTTCAATCCTTCTACCGACAAATTATGGATAATTTGCCGTCAAAATAACGTGTTATTTCGACATAAAGAAAAAGTTTTCTTAATTTGCTAAAAAGCATTGTATTTTCCTTAGATAGTAGTAAGATTGAAATGGAAAAAATGTTCTACATATACATCGTGTGACATTCCTTTGATAACAAGGGATAACGTGATAAAATAGGATAGATTGTATATGTGAGAAATAGGATATGCCGTATGGCTAAAGTTGGAGGGTTTTTTGAATGTCAAAAAACGGGACACCGAATGGGTCACCATGGGCTAAATTATCAGGCCCAAATTTAGGATATGTATTAGAAATGTACGATTTATTCTTGCAGTCACCAGAATCTGTCGATACAGATCTTCGAGAACTATTTAATGAATATGGTGCACCAATGATGACTGAAAATGCTGTCGAATATTCGTCGGCACAAAACGTAGATTCAAACAATGTTGGAAAAGTTTTAGCGGCCGTTCGATTAGCAGATGCTATTCGAGCTCATGGACATTTAGCTGCTGATATTTATCCATTAAATGATCGACCAAAGGATACTTCACGAATGGAAGCTTCTTCATACGGATTAACGGATGCTGATCTACTAGAGATGCCTGCTTCTTTGTTTATGAAGAATGTACCTCACAATATTCAAAATGGTTTGCAAGCAATTGAGCATTTGAAGTCTCTTTATACAGATAAAATTGCTTATGAATTTGCGCATATTATTAATCCGCAAGAACATCAATGGATTCAATCAAAAATCGAGTCTTCTTCTATGAAAGTAACTCTCTCTCCTGAAGAACGAAAAGCATTGCTAACTCGGTTGTCTGAAATTGAAGGCTTCGAAAAATTCATTCACCGTACGTTTGTTGGTGCGAAGCGTTTCTCGATTGAAGGTTTAGATACATTAGTTGTATTACTTGATGAATTAGTTCGTCAATCTGAAAAACAACAAACGAAACAAATATTGATTGGGATGGCTCACCGTGGTCGTTTAAATGTGTTGACTCATGTAGTCAATAAACCATACGATATGATGTTTGCAGATTTTGCTCATATTCCAAACGAATCGTTCTTGCCAAAAGATGATTCATTGAAAATTACTAAAGGATGGTTTGGCGATGTTAAGTACCATATGGGTGCGACGCATACGGCTAAATCTGGTTTGAAAGTTAAATTAGCATACAACCCTTCACACTTGGAAGTTGTTAGTCCAATTGTGACAGGACAAACACGTGCTGCGCAAGAAGAGACATCCAACACGGGGATTCCTTCACAAAACCCTAAATCTGCATACTCTGTTTTGATTCATGGAGATGCTGCATTCCCAGGGCAAGGGGTAGTTACAGAAACATTAAACTATAGTCGCGTTCGTGGATTCCAAACAGGTGGTTCAATTCACATTATCGCTAACAATATGATTGGATTCACGACTGAATATTATGATTCACGCTCCACTCATTACTCTTCAGATCCAGCAAAAGGTTTTGAAGTTCCAGTTGTCCACGTGAATGCTGATGATGTCGAAGCCGTTTTAGCAGTTGCTCGACTTGCATTTGAATATCGTGAACAATTTGGCAAAGACATTTTGATCGATTTAATTGGTTATCGTCGTTTTGGCCACAATGAAATGGATGAACCATTAGTTACGAACCCAACGATGTACCATGCCATTCACAAGCACCCAACAGTTCGCGAATTATACGGACAGCAACTTGTGGCGGATAAGGTTGTCACAGATCATGAAGTGAAAAAACTTGAGACTGACATTCAAAAAACAATGCAAGATGCTTACGATCGAGTAAAAGAAGTTCCTGAAGCTGAACATCAAGAAATTGTCATCCCAGAAGTTGTACTGAATGGGTATCCAGAAGTACCAACGGGAGTCGATAATGACGTTCTTGTCAAAATGAATGCAGAATTATTATCTTGGCCTTCAGAATTTAATGCGTTCAAGAAACTTGAGCGTATTCTCAAACGTCGTGAAGAACCGTTCAAAGGGAAAGGGAAAATTGATTGGGCTCATGCCGAAACATTGGCGTTCGGATCGATTTTACAAGATGGAAATCCAATACGCATGACAGGACAAGATGCACAACGTGGAACATTTGCACACCGTCATCTAGTTCTTCATGATGAAAAAACTGGGGCAGAACTTGTGCCACTTCATCATATTTCTGGTTCAAATGCATCATTTGTTGTTTATAACAGTCCATTAACTGAGGCAGCTGTTTTAGGCTATGAATTTGGCTATAACTTAGAAAATGAAAAAGCATTAGTCATTTGGGAAGCTCAATATGGTGATTTTGCCAACATGGCTCAAGTAATGTTTGATCAATTCATTTCTGCTAGCCGTTCTAAATGGGGTCAAAAATCCGGATTAGTGATGTTATTACCTCACGCGTATGAAGGACAAGGCCCAGAGCACTCAAGTGCTCGCTTAGAACGATTCTTACAAATGGCAGGAGAAAATAACTGGACAGTTGCAAATCTTTCAAGTGCTGCTAACTATTTCCATATCTTGCGTCGCCAAGCGAAAATGCTTGGGGATGAAACGATGAGACCTTTAATTATCGTTTCTCCAAAATCATTACTTCGTCATCCACAAGTTGGAGCAGATGTAGCTCAATTAGCAACAGGTCAATTTGAGACGGTGCTTGAACAACCAGGTTTAGGAAATGTACCTGAAAAAGTGGAACGAATTTTACTTGCAAGTGGAAAAATGGCGATTGATTTAGCGGATAAGGTAAAAGATGGATCTGAGTACAATCATCTTCATATCATTCGTGTGGAACAATTGTATCCATTCCCGTCAGAAAAAATTCAAGCAATTGTAGAGCGTTTCCCAAATGCTAAAGAAATTGCTTGGGTTCAAGAAGAACCACAAAACATGGGTTCATGGACATTTGCAGATCCTTATTTACGTGATTTAGCTGGAACAAAGAATGTAAGATATATTGGACGCGTTAAACGTTCAAGTCCAGCTGAAGGCGATGGAGAAACACATAAATCAGAACAATCTCGCATTATTGAAGAAGCGGTTTCTCTTTAAAGACCGATTGATTAGAGGAGGAAAATAGAGTGGCAGAAATTAAAGTACCTGAATTAGCAGAGTCAATTACTGAAGGAACGATAGCACAATGGTTAAAACAACCAGGTGATACGGTGGAAAAAGGTGAATTCATCGTTGAACTAGAAACAGATAAAGTGAATGTTGAAGTAATCTCTGAAGAAGCAGGTGTTGTACAAGAATTGTTAGCTGCTGAAGGCGATACAGTTGAAGTAGGTCAAGTCATTGCTGTTGTTGGCGAAGGAACTGGTAGCGCTAGCACGACGAAGAGCCCTGTTCAAGCGGACCCTGCAGAAGCGGATGCACCAGTTGCAAACGTGACTGAAGCACCTAAACAATCTGCTGCTCCCGTTTCTAAAGAAGAAGCATCATCAACAGATCGTACGATTGCAAGTCCTGCTGCTCGTAAGTTAGCTCGTGAAAAAGGGATTGATTTACAAGCCGTCTCGACTGTAGATCCAATGGGTCGCGTTCGTGTACAAGATGTGGAAGCACATTCAAATGCACCTAAACAAGCGCCGGCAGCACCAGCACCAGCTAAATCTTCTGCAGCTCCAAAAGAAGATGATGGTCGTGTGAAACGCGAAAAAATGTCTCGTCGTCGTCAAACAATCGCAAATCGCTTATTAGAAGTTAAACAATCAACTGCAATGTTAACTACATTTAACGAAATTGATATGACGAACGTAATGGCTTTACGTGCACGCAAAAAAGACAAATTCTTTGAAGATCATGATGTACGTCTTGGATTCATGTCATTCTTCACGAAAGCTGTAACTTCGGCATTGAAAAAATATCCATATGTTAATGCTGAACTTGATGGCGATGAAGTATTATTGAAACAGTTCTACGATGTAGGGATTGCTGTTTCTACTGAAGAAGGATTAGTTGTACCAATCGTTCGCGATACTGACCGTAAAAACTTCGCTGAAATCGAAGCAAATATTGGGCAGCTAGCGAAGAAAGCACGCGATAAAAAACTTCAAATTTCAGATATGACTGGTGGATCATTTACAATTACAAATGGTGGCGTATTTGGTTCTCTGATGTCTACTCCAATTTTAAATGGTACACAAGTAGGGATTCTCGGAATGCATACAATTCAAAAGCGTCCAATCGCTGTTGGCGATGAAGTTCAAATTCGCCCTATGATGTATGTAGCCTTGTCTTATGACCACCGAGTTATCGATGGAAAAGATTCGGTTGGATTCTTAAAAATGATTAAAGATCTAATCGAAAATCCAGAAGATTTACTATTAGAATCATAAAATGAGTGAACAGCTTCGCATTTGCGAAGCTGTTTTTTTAATGACAGCTCATTTGAAAATGCAAATGTTTTCTTGCAGAATTCTTCTCCCTTAAAACCTGCAAAATCTTGTGACAGGAATACTCAATATTACTAATTAGCAAACTAATTTAGAGATAGGCTATAGACTATTTTCATAAGTTATGGACCAATTTAAATTGAATTCGATAGTCGGCAAGAGAGTGAGGTATGTTGTTGAAAATTTTTACTCACTTCCTTATACTAGAGAGAGTATTCAAATGAGGAGATGAACTATGTTACATAACGTATGGAAAGACGCACCTACACTTAAATCAGTTACATGCATTCATACAGATGCTTCAAAATATTTAGTGTCAAATGTTTTAACTGTTGGGAAATCGTATGAAGTCAAAAATGAAACTGAGGAATTTATTTTTGTGATTGATAACACAGGTCATATTGGTGGCTTTTATAAAGAGTATTTTGAATAACCGATGAGACATTCATCGGTTTTTTTAATGGAGGAATGAAACTTGGATGTACAGATAATGATTGAACAAGCACAAATAAATCGAAAGAATCGAACACATTCACA
>JBFGKX010000070.1:0-10811 GCA_041576455.1 Paenisporosarcina sp.
AAAACCCCAATTTCTGAGCTTCAACAGAGCGAAGCGAAAAGAACCAATTAAAGTTTCTTAAGATTTCTATATAATGGAATAAATTGGGTGAAAGGGCAAACTACTCCCGCGAAAGGGCAAACATTGTCGGTCAAAGGGCAAACTTCTTTTACGAAAGGGCAAACCGCGCTCACGAAAGGGCAAACTCCACCTCCGAACAATAAAACCCCAATTTCTGAGCTTCAACAGAGCGAAGCGAAAAGAACCAACGAAAGTTTCTTAAGATATCTATATAATGGAATAAATTGGGCGAAAGGGCAAACTACACCCGTGAAAGGGCAAACATTGTCGGTTAAAGGGCAAACTTCGTTTACGAAAGGGCAAACTCCGCTCACGAAAGGGCAAACTCCACCTCCGAACAATAAAACCCCAATTACTGAGCTTCAACAGAGCGAAGCGAAAAGAACCAATTAAAGTTTCTTAAGATTTCTATATAATGGAAGAAATTGGGTGAAAGGGCAAACTACTCCCGCGAAAGGGCAAACATTGTCGGTCAAAGGGCAAACTTCGTTTACGAAAGGGCAAACCGCGCTTACGAACGGGCAAACTCCGCTCACGAAAGGGCAAACTCCACCCGCGAAAGGGCAAACTCCCTCCCACCAAAGCAACTAAACAAAAAATCCATAAAAAAACTGTGCATCCGTTGTGAGTCTACGGTACACAGTTGATATTTCTTTATTTGCCACCTAATATATCAAATAATCCACCAGCTAGGCTGCCTTCTCCTTTTGATCCGCCACCCGGTGTTTGTGGTGCAGCTGCAAATACGCGGCTGGCTAAGCGACTAAATGGCATTGATTGAACCCAGACCGTACCTGGTCCTCGGAGAGTGGCAAAAAATAGTCCTTCTCCTCCAAACAATGCAGTTTTAATTCCTGGTACCATTTCAATGGTGTAGTCGACTTCTTGTGTCATTGCCACTAAACATCCAGTATCTACGCGCAATACTTCCCCTGGTTGTAAGTGCTTCTTATGGATCGTACCACCGGCATGCACGAAGGCGAGTCCATCTCCTTCAAGTTTTTGCATGATAAATCCTTCACCACCAAAGAATCCCGTCCCCATTTTGCGTTGGAATTCGATGCCTACGGATACCCCTTTGGCTGCCGCCAAAAATGCATCTTTTTGGCAGATGATTTTCCCGCCCAATTCACTTAAGTCCATTGGAATGATTTTCCCAGGATATGGTGCTGCAAAATAGACATGTTTTTTTCCAGAATTATTATTTGTGAATGTCGTCATGAATAAACTTTCTCCGGTCAACAATCGCTTGCCAGCCCCCATGAGTTTCCCCATTAAACCACTACCTGCTGATGCATTTGAACCGTCTCCAAAAATGGTTTCCATTCCGATGCCATCTTCCATCATCATTAAACTACCTGCTTCTGCAATAACAGTTTCCTTTGGATCGAGTTCCACTTCTACAAATTGCATATCGTCTCCGTATAATTTGTAATCAATTTCATGGTTGTTCATGCTTCACATTCCTCCAAAAAGTAATTTCTACTCATTCATACGCTTTTCAGGACAGAAAGTTTCATTCTTTGGTGAGGAAAAGGAAAAATGAATTATTCCATAAGTGAAAAGGGTTAAAATTCATTTCGTCGAATAGATATAATAATAACGTTTTCAATTCGAAAGGGGTAAGGTGCATGCAATTGAACAATTACATCGATGGAAAGTGGCAGGACGCTGGAGATGCAAAATACGTTCCTGTAACAAACCCGGCAAATGGAGAAGAGCTAGCACAAGTACGATTATCAACGGAAGAAGATGTGAATTTAGCAGTAGCGGCTGCTAAGAAAGCACAAAAGAAATGGGCACTAGTACCTGCACCAAAGCGCGCAGATTACTTATATGACATTGGACGAATCATGAAAGAAAAGAAAGAACATCTGGCGCAAGTGCTAACGAAAGAAATGGGCAAAGTCATTGAAGAAGGGCGCGGCGAAGTACAAGAGGGCATTGATATGGCGTTCTATATGGCCGGAGAAGGGCGTCGCTTGTTTGGCGAAACCACGCCATCAGAACTTGCCGACAAATTTGCGATGAGTGTTCGCGCACCGATTGGTGTCGTAGGACTTATTACGCCATGGAACTTCCCAGTTGCCATCGCTACATGGAAATCGTTCCCTGCCATCGTTGCTGGCAATACGTTTTTGTGGAAACCAGCAACTGAAACCCCAATGATGGCGTATGAAATGGCGAAAGTGTTTGAAGAAGCTGGTCTGCCTGCTGGAGTTGCCAATATCGTTTTCGGTTCAGGGGCTGACGTTGGTACTGCGATGATTGAACATCCTGATGTGAAAGTAATTTCATTTACTGGATCTACAGACACAGGCCGCAAAGTGGCTGAACGTGGTGGCCGTCATCTGAAAAAAGTATCTCTTGAAATGGGCGGGAAAAATGCAGTAATTGTCATGGAAGATGCTGATTTAGGATTGGCAGTTGAAGGAATTCTTTGGAGTGCTTTTGGAACAGCGGGGCAACGATGTACGGCATGTAGTCGCGTGATCGTCCATAAAGATGTGAAAGAACAATTAGAAATACGTCTTCAAGAAGCGATGAAACATTTAACAATTGGCGATGGAATGGACGAATCTATAAAAATCGGACCAGTCATTAACCAAAAGGCGTTAGAAAAAATTCATCACTATGTCCAAATTGGAAAAGAAGAAGGTGCCACATTACTCGCAGGTGGTGAAATTCTTACGGGAGACAATCTTGAAAAAGGATACTACTATGCACCCACACTCTTCACAGACGTAGATCGAGATAGTCGCATTGCACAAGAAGAAATCTTTGGTCCTGTTGTATCTCTTATCGAAGTCTCTAGTTTAGATGAAGCAATTGAAGTGAATAACAGCGTCACTTTTGGTTTATCGAGCAGTATCTTCTCACGAGATGTAAACACAATTTTTAAAGCCCAACGCGATTTGGACACAGGTATTGTTTACGTCAACGCAGGAACTACAGGTGCCGAAATTCATTTGCCATTTGGTGGAACAAAAGGAACAGGCAATGGACATCGAGATTCAGGTGTAGCTGCTCTTGACGTTTACACAGAGTGGAAAAGTATTTATGTGGACTTCAGTGGCAAGTTGCAACGTGCTCAAATTGATAACTAATCAGTTTTGCATCAAGGACTAGACAAATCACATATACATACAATGGAAAACGTTTTACAAAGGGGATGTAAACATGAAAATTGTAGTATTAGGCGCAGGGTTAATGGGAAAAGAAGCGGCGCGCGATTTAGTCAAAAGTGAAAGCATTGAAAGAGTGTTATTAGCTGATGTTCAAGTGGAACATGTCCAAGCGTTTATCGAAAAACTTCATTCCAATAAAATAAAAGCCGTTCGCTTAGATGCCAATGATGATGCGCAATTAAAAGAAATCATGAGCAAAGGCGATGTCGTGATTAATGCATTATTTTATTCCTTTAATGAAAAAGTGGCACGCACTGCAGTAGAAGTTGGCGTACATTCAGTGGATTTGGGTGGACATATTGGAGGAGCTACGAATGCCGTTTTGGAGTTAGCGAATGAAGCCAAGAAAAAAGGAATTACAATTATTCCTGATCTAGGGGTAGCCCCTGGAATGATCAATATCTTATCAGGGTATGGAGCAAGCAAACTAGACAATGTAAAATCAATTAAACTTTATGTCGGTGGGATTCCTGTTGTACCAGAAGGGCCATTACAATACAATATTGTCTTTTCATTAGATGGTGTACTCGATCATTACACGGATACTTCGCATGTGGTGAGAAATGGTAAATTGCTTGAAATTCCCTCTTTGACGGAAATTGAACCTATTCAGTTTGATGGTTTTGGACAACTTGAAGCTTTCCATACATCAGGAGGCACATCCACATTAACGAAAACCTTTCCCAATGTTGACACGCTTGAGTACAAAACCATTCGGTACTCAGGGCATGCTGAAAAATGTAAAGTACTTGTTGATCTTGGACTAACCAATAAAGAAACAAAAGTTGAAGTAGACGGCAAATCGATCAGTACACGTGAAGTGTTAAAAGCTGCGTTAACTCCCGGATTATTATTGGGGGATAAACAAGATGCGGTGCTCCTACGTGTAATTGTTTCAGGAAATCAAAAGGGTGAATCAGTCACAATCGAGTACGAATTAGTGACGAAGAAAGATATGGAACAACACGTAACGGCGATGGCACGTGCGACCGCTAGTACAATTTCGATTGTCGCTCAAATGATTGGCAATGGAGAAATTACAAAACGCGGTGTCTACCCACCAGAACAAATTGTGCCTGGTGATGTTTACATTGCAGAAATGAAAAAACGCGGCGTGCATATTCGAGAAACAATAACTTCATTGGATAATGGATAACAGGGGGCACTTTTTATGAACTTTGATTTTACAGAAGAACAACAACTACTTCGTAAAACAGTACGTCAATATGTGAATGACGAAATATTGCCAAATATTGCGGAATGGGATGCAACGGGCGGCTTTGATCCTCAGGTATGGAAGCGATTAGCGGACTTAGGATTAATGGGAGTGTGCGTACCAGAGACTTATGGGGGAAGTGGGATGGACTATAATTCACTGGCAATTGTTTGTGAAGAGTTAGAGCGTGGTGATACAGCGTTCCGTACTGCCGTTTCCGTTCATATCGGATTAAATTCCATGACCTTAATGCAATGGGGGACGGAAGAACAAAAGCAAAAGTATTTGGTCCCCCAAGCAAAAGGTGAAAAGATTGGGGCGTTCGGTTTAACGGAACCAGGCGCAGGGTCAGACGTTGCCGCCATGTCAACAACGGCAACACGTGACGGAAATGATTACATTTTAAAAGGCCAAAAAACATGGATTTCCCTTTGTGACAAAGCGGATCACTTTATTGTCTTTGCCTATACAGATAAATCTAAAAAACATCATGGGATAAGTGCTTTTATAGTCGAACGGACGATGGCTGGCTTTAGTTCGAAAGCCATTAAAGGGAAGTACGGCATTCGTTCGGGAAACACAGGAGAAATTTTCTTCGATGAGATTCGCGTGCCGGTTGTAAACCGTTTAGGCGAAGAAGGTGAGGGTTTTAAAATTGCGATGTCCGCTTTAGATAATGGACGATTCACCGTCGCTGCAGGTGCGGTTGGGTTAATAATGGCGTGTATCGAAGCGAGTGTGAAATATTGCAATGAACGAGAAACTTTTGGTAAACCAATTGGCAAACATCAATTAGTTCAACAAATGGTCGCCAAAATGGAAGCAGGTTTACAAATGAGCCGCCTGCTCGTATATCGAGTCGGAGAGTTGAAAAATAAAGGCGTCCGCAATACGCGCGAAACTTCTTTGGCTAAATGGCAGGCTTGTGATTTTGCCAACCAAGCCGCAGATGACGCAGTACAAATTCATGGTGCATATGGGTATTCAGACGAATATCCGGTGGCTAGGTTTTTACGTAACTCCAAAGCACCAGTTATTTATGAAGGAACACGTGAAATTCATACGATTATGCAAGCAGAGTATGTACTCGGTTATCGTGAAGATAAAAAACTATCCAACATGTTGCCGAAATGGCCATTTGAAGCCGATCAAACCTTGTGATATAATATTCTGAAAATAGTGAGCGGAGGTGAAGAAAGAATGAATATTACTGTGAATGCACGTGGATATGTATTAAATTTTTTACCCATAACATGTGCGATTACGCATGATATTTCGACAAACGGGACAGGTCTGTCCTTTTTCGGAAAATATTATACGCATCACAGCTGATGAGCCATTCTTTCCGAACCACAATAAGGGAAATGACTGCCTTGCTTTTCAGGCGGTCTTTTTTCGTTCTTTTGAAGAGTAAGATCATTGATTTAATTTAATGAAGAAATATTTACGCCAAGCGTCTTACAAAAATCTGAGCTATAGAAATGCATCAGTTGCCATTTTTAATGTTTTTCTGCCAACGTGGTATTTAGTGCGTACTCGTTGCTTACAGCTGTCATGGAGTCGAAAGGAAATAAAAAATATGATTTGTACAGTACAAGAAATAAGCAAAATGCTCGGTGGGAATCTGATTTTTGAAGAATTATCGTTAGCCATTAAAACGGGCGATAAAGTAGGAGTGGTCGGACGAAATGGATCTGGGAAGACCACATTATTCACCTTGCTAGCTGGAATAGAAACTCCCGATAACGGAAGCATTCATTTTAAAAAAGGAACTAAAATTGGCTATTTGTCTCAAATCCCTTCCTATTCAGATAAAGTTTCAGGACATGATGTATTATTCATGGCATTTGAAGAGTTAGTCGAACTTCAACAAAAAATGAAAGCATTAGAAGAGAGAATGGCACAAGCGACACCTGATGAAATGGAAAAACTTTTACGCCAATATGGGGATGATCAAGAAGAATTTACACGTCGGGATGGGTACTCGATGGACACAGACATCGAAAAAGTTGTACAAGGTTTACAATTAACTTCATTCGTCCACCGTTCTTTCACCAGTTTAAGTGGTGGTGAACAAACGAAAATCATGCTCGGAAAATTGTTACTGTCGAAACCAGATTTATTGTTACTCGATGAGCCGACGAACCACTTGGATTTGTTTGCAGTCGAGTGGCTCGAACAGTATCTAGTTGCATATGATGGAACCGTAGTCATCATTTCTCACGATCGGTACTTTTTAGACCAAGTTGTCACAAAAGTAGCGGACTTGGAAGAGGGTGAACTAACGCTTTACCATGGCGATTATTCATCATTTATTGTGCAGAAAGAAGAACGGTTGTTACGTGAATTCCAGGAGTTTGAAGAACAGCAGAAAAAAATAAAGAAAATGAAAGAAGCCATTAAACGATTACGTCAGTGGGCCAATGAGGCGGTTCCGCCAAATGCTGCCCTTCATCGTCGCGCTCGAAATATGGAGCGGGCTTTGGAACGAATGGAAAAAGTTCGAAAACCTTTAATCGACCCGAAAAAAATGACACTAAGCTTCGATGTTGCACCACGAAGCGGAAAAGAAGTCATTGTAATGGAAAGTGTGTCTAAGTCTTTTGGGAGCAACATGTTATTAACAGAAGCTGATTTTAACGTGTATTGGAAAGATCGAGTCGCTATCGTGGGTCGTAATGGGACAGGGAAGTCGACGATTCTAAAATTATTACGAGGCGATTTAGAGGTGGATTCTGGCGTCGCTCGTTTAGGAAGCAATGTGTCTGTTGGATTCTTGTCACAGCATTTTGAAATCGCTGATCCCAGAGATCGATTAATTGATGTGTTTCGTGATGAAGTGTCCATGTTTGAAGGAGAAGCGAGGCATGTGTTAGCACGTTTTATGTTTTATGGACCAGATGTTTTTAAACGTGTAGGTGATTTAAGTGGGGGGGAGCGCATGCGTTTACGATTAGCGCAGCTCATGAACCAAGACGTCAATTTATTAATGCTCGATGAACCCACCAATCATCTAGACATTGATTCTCGAGAAGTGCTCGAAGAAGCGTTGGAAGATTTCCAAGGCACAATTTTAGCTGTCTCTCATGACCGTTACTTTTTAAATAAATTATTCCCGCGTACTGCATGGCTCGAACGGGGAGAATTAACTACTTTTGAAGGTCCCTACGAATGGGCACGTAGAAAGTGGGATGAATTACAATCTCAACGAGAAATCAACATGGATAAGGTTCAAAGCGTCGTGGAAAAAGTGAAACCTGTTCGTGTCAAGGAAGCAAAGACACGTTCAATTGAAGAAGAAATTGAAGAGGTAGAAATAGAGATAGCAACTTTAAAAAATCGTATTGAAAACGAAGAAGACTGGACGGTTTATGAGCAATTGCTGTCAGAAAAAACCGCCAAAGAATCAGTCCTTGAAGAATTGCTCGAGCATTGGTTGGAAGATTCATAATCATGTATAGTGGACACGCGGGAGTGAAGTATCTCATGCGTGTTTTTTAAGAAAAAAACTTCGTCGTAGCTATAAAATTAGGTCTTGTCGCGATAACGCTTGGGATTGTCGCGATAACCCCTCATCTTGTCGCGAAATCCCTTTCCATTGTCGCGAAATCCACCCAGATTGTCGCGTTCCGATCCAATATTGAAACCCCGAGAAAATCCACAATAAAAACCGCTCCTTCTAAAAGGAAGCGGTTATTAAATGGACGGAATGAGTAATTACATGTTAAAAGAAATATAAGCCAATGCTGATGATGATCCCGCTTAAGAAGAGGACGAATAAGCAGTAACCCATAATGTCTTTTGCACGAAGACCAGCGATTGCGAGTGCAGGAAGCGCCCAAAATGGTTGAATCATGTTCGTCCAAGCGTCGCCCCATGCGATTGACATAGCTGTTTTGGCGTAGCTCACACCTAGTGTGTTGGCTGCATCGAGCATAATCGGCGCTTGAACTGCCCATTGTCCGCCACCTGAAGGGACGAAGAAGTTGACGATCCCGGCCGCAAAGAATGTAAACAATGGGAATGTGTGTTCATTCGAGATGCTAACAAATGCTTCAGACATAACTCCTGCTAAGCCAGATGCCACCATCATGCCCATAATCCCCGCATAAAATGGGAATTGAATGATGATGCCTCCAGCTGTTTTTACAGCATTTGTCACAGCAGCTAAAAATCGTTTAGGTGTTCCGTGGAATATGATACCTAACACGACGAAAATCAAATTGACGATGTTTAAGTTCAAATCAAAGCCTTTTGTGGCAAAGTGATAGCCCAAGTAAACTAATCCAAGAGCACCAATTAAAATTGATAATACGTAACTATTTTCCATTTTGGCAGCAGGAGTCAAAGTGCTAGTTTCTACTTCTTCTACTGGCTCCTCCAATAAGGCAGGATCAACCGTGAAAGTGTCTTCTTTTTTAGGCATCATCCATCGATTTAATAATGGAACGGTGATAATTAACAACACAACGATGATTAAATTATATGTACTAAAAATTGTTTCGCTTGTAGCAATGACCCCCATCTTATCAGCAAATGGATGACCTTCTGTTGCGATAGATAGAGGAATAGATCCCGCTAACCCACCGTGCCAAATAATAAATCCTGAATAGGCACTGGCAATTAACAATCGATAATCTACGCCTGGTACTTGTCGTGCAATTTCTTTTGCGAATAAGGCCCCAATGACTAAGCCAAATCCCCAGTTAATCCAACAAGCAATTAATGAGACAAAACTAACAAGTAAAATGGCAGAACCAGGTGATTTTGCTCCACGTGCCATCGTGCTCAGTAATTTCTTAAAAGCTGCACTGCTTGCTAAAACATGTCCAGCTACTAGGACAATAACCATTTGCATCGCAAAAGCTAATAAGCCCCAGAAGCCATCCCCCCAATAAATCACCATATCTAGTGGACTAGAATCTGTTAAACCAACGCCTAGTAAAAATACAAATACAGTTAAGATGGCAACAAATATGTATGGGTCTGGTAAAAACCGTTCCATGAGTGTGTTCGAAAAGCGTGTTAAAGTTTTCAATGTTTTTCCCCTTTCTATTTTTCTCCCGTCCAAGGATTACTTTATCCTATGTAATTCATATTTACTATACGAATAATTAAATTATTCTAAATCAAGAGAAAATTAAGGAAGAGTGAAACAGATTGATGGACTAATAGTCTAATGAAATACCGATTTAAATGAGTGAAGGAGGCAAATGAATGAAGAAGAGTAGCTTCTGGCTAATCTTTACAATAATCTTAGTGAGCTTCATATTGTCGGTAACATTTTATATGGATAAAGTGACGATAAATGCAACGCCTGATGCGCATACTGATCAAAAATGGAAAGCGAGTTTTTCATCTCCTTTAAAAGCGTCCGCGATTTTAGAAGGGAATGTTTATGTGGTTGATCAGCAAGGAAATAAAGTAGAAGCAAAAATTCAACTCGGTCAAAGTGGATACACGGTGGAAGTGTCAAATTTAAAGTCGGGATCCTACACGTTACATGTACAACGTCAAGCGTTGAAAACTAGTTTTTTAAAATCACTAAAAACGAAGAAAATATCATTTACAGTAAATCAGGTATTACCAACTGTGAAAACGGAAGAAGAATTAATAGAGTACTTTAAAAAATACGAAGAATTATTGGCCCAAAATTCACATGATATGACTGCTGAAAACGAAGGCAGTCCTTTTGAAGATGAGTTTCAAGAATACGGCTTAGGTGGTGAAGCGGTAGGTCATTCACAAACGAATCATCAAGTGGAAGGGGTAGATGAAGCCGATATTGTTAAAACAGATGGTGAATATATCTATTCCATCAGTGACGGAAGAATTATCATTATGGATGTACGAAATCCTCAGCAAATGGTCAAAATTTCAGAGATACCATATGAAGAATCGGTCAACTTGTTGCAATTATTTCTGCATGAAGATACGTTAATTGTTATAGCAGAAAAATATCTACAACTGCCTCCTACGATTGATCCCATACAGAATCTTGAAACAATGCCCATAATGGATACTGGTTCAACTCAAATACACTTGTATGATGTTAAAGATGCCAGTCATCCTGTATTAATTCGAGAAATAGGTTCTGAAGGTTATTTAAATAGTGCTCGCCTGACGAACCAAGTCATGTACTTTGTCACAAATGTATCACCCATGTATTGGATAGCTACTGAGGGTGAAAAGATAGAGCTTCGTCCACATATTTTCGATAGTAAAATTGGTCAAGATTTTTCCCCAATGGCCTTATCAGATCTTTCGATTTTACCTGGGACGATTGAAGGTGCCTATAGTATAATTTCAGCCATCGATTTAAAAAATCCAAAAGAATCACAAGTAAC
>JBFGKX010000071.1:0-10611 GCA_041576455.1 Paenisporosarcina sp.
CGCTCCACCTATGCCTAAGCCATGTCTTTGACCAATCGTGTAATACATTAAGCCATCATGACGCCCCATTAATTCGCCATCCATCGTAACCATATTCCCAGGTTGGGCTGGCAAGTATTGACTTAGAAACTCTTTGAAATTGCGTTCTCCAATGAAACAAATACCTGTTGAATCTTTTTTAGTTGCTGTTGCAAGACCAGCTTCTTTTGCAATTTCGCGCACTAATTTCTTTTCTAAATGGCCAATTGGAAACATCACTTTTGACAGTTGGTCTTGTGATAATTGATTTAAGAAATACGTTTGGTCTTTGTTGTTATCCAGACCACGAAGAAGTTGGGTTTCCCCATTTTCATCTTTTACTTGTGCATAATGACCAGTTGCTAAATAATCAGCACCTAAACTGATGGCATGCTCTAAGAAGGCCTTGAATTTAATTTCTTTATTACACATAACATCAGGATTTGGCGTTCTACCTGCTTTGTATTCTTCTAAGAAGTACGTGAATACTTTATTCCAATATTGTTTTTCAAAGTTAACAGCATAATAAGGAATGCCAATTTGATTACAAACTTTGATGACATCATCATAATCTTCAGTCGCGGTACAAACACCGTTTTCATCTGTGTCGTCCCAGTTTTTCATGAAGATACCGATTACGTCATAACCTTGTTGTTTTAATAAATATGCGGCAACGGACGAATCAACACCGCCCGACATGCCGACAACGACACGCGTGTTTTCAGGACTTTTAAGTTGTTGCATGACTTTCACCTTTTCTAATTTTTATTTCACAAGTCTTTTTACGACAGTTGAAGTTTTAGTTGCTGCTTCTTTAACGTCTTCTAATGTTACGCCATACCCAAAGCTAAAACGAATTGAATTACGAAGTTCATTTGCATCTTCGCCAAACATTGCAACTAATACGTGAGAAGGATCTATGGAACCAGCTGTACATGCTGAACCACTTGAGACAGAAAGTCCAGCCATGTCTAAATTCACAAGCAATGATTCAACATCTGTCCCTTTAAAGCTCACATTTAAAATATGAGGAAGTGTACGATGTTGATCCCCATTTATTTGGAAACATAGACTTGCCTCTTCCCATTGTGCAATCATGCTTTTTTTATACTCAAGAAACAATTCACTTTTTTCGTTCATTGTTTCTTGAGCAATTGTAACTGCTTCTGCGAACGCAAGGATGCTAGGAACATTTTCCGTCCCTGCACGACGTTTTCGCTCTTGTTGTCCCCCAAAAAGTTGTGGGGATAATTTCGTGCCTTTTCTTTGATATAAAAAACCGATACCTTTTGGGCCATTAATTTTATGTGATGACACAGATAAAAGGTCAACATGTAAATCTTGAACTGACATAGGCATTGTTCCATATGCTTGAACCGCATCTGTATGGAAAGTTGCTGAATGATTTACTAATAATTCACCAATTTCATGAATCGGTTGAATCGTTCCGACTTCATTATTACCTAACATAATGGTTACGAGAATTGTATCATCACGCAATGCCAATTTGAAATCATCAATTGAGATAAGCCCTTCCTTGTTTACAGGTAGATAAGTTACCTCAAATCCTTCTTTCTCGAGTTTTTCACACGCATGTAAAACGGCATGATGCTCAATCTGAGTAGTAATAATATGCTTGCCTTCATGTTTCCTTGCCAAAGCTGTTCCAAAAATCGCTAAATTATCCGCTTCAGTCCCACCACTCGTCAAAATGATTTCTTGATCTTTGGCTCCAATACTATTCGCTAAACAATCCCGTGCTTGATCGACTTGCTTGCGCGCCTCTCGACCAGTTGCATGAATGCTAGATGGATTTCCATAAGCAGATTCCATCGTTGTAACTAATTTCTCGATAACCTTAGGATGTACAGGTGTAGTCGCTGCATGATCTAAATAGATTCGATTCATTTCGTGCTCCTTTAAATGTAATACATATAGCCTTCGTCAGGCGTTGCATCTTTATATTCGGCTAAATCGGCAATTGATGTTGTATCTAATACAGTCTTAACCGCATCACGTACTCTCAACCATAATTCTCGTTGTGGCGGCGCTTCATTTTCAATCCCCTCAACTGGTTGTATCGGTCCTTCTAACACTCGAATTACATCCCCTGTTGAAATTAAATGAGGAGGTTTTGACAGCATATATCCACCGTGTGCGCCTCTTACACTTTTCACAAGACCAGAATTTCGTAATGGTGAAACCAGTTGTTCTAAATAGGCCTCTGATAAATTATTGTCTGCTGCTATTTGACGGAGTGGGACCGGGCCTTCTCCAAATTGCTTCGCTAATTCAATCATAATCGTTAAACCGTAACGACCTTTTGTGGAAATTCTCATGTCATTCACCTCTAAAAATCCTATAAATTCATTTTCATAGTATAGCACATTTCCAACCATTCGACTGTGAAATGACTTTTGATAGGTTAGTGCGTATAATTGAGAACAAACGTACGAATTTAGGAGGTGCATCGATTGTCTAATGAACCACTAGCCTATCGAATGAGACCGCAAATATTAGATGAAATTGCTGGTCAACAAGACATCATTGGAAAACATACACCTTTATATCGAATGATTGCAAATGGTCATGTTCCTTCGATGTTGCTCTATGGGGATCCAGGCATCGGAAAAACATCACTAGCCTATGCGATTGCTGGGACAAGTAATCTTCCATTCATTGCTTTAAATGCGACTCAATCAGGAAAGAAAGATATTGAAAATGTGGTAGCTGAATCGCGCATGACTGGCAAAGTGTTGTTGTTTTTAGACGAAATCCATCGCTTCAACAAATTACAACAAGACACGTTGCTTCCGCATGTTGAAAGTGGCGCTATTATATTGATTGGCGCAACAACTGAAAATCCTTTTCACGATGTAAACCCCGCGATTCGCTCCAGATGTGGAGAAATTAAACAATTGAAGCGACTCACTGCAGAAGATATTATCGTTCTGCTTGAACGTGCGTTGAGCGACGATCAACGAGGATTAGGCAGAATAAAAATCAAAATTTCCTCAAAACAACTATTCAAAATTGCAGAGGCATCAAACGGCGATGCCAGAAAAGCATTGACTCTTCTTGAATCGGTCGTGTCTGCATCTGACGAAGAAAATCAGTTGGTCACTGTGGAAGATCATTTGTTGCAAAGTTTAGTCGATCGCATTGGGGTCTTTGGCGATAAAAAAGGATCTCACTTTTACAATTTATTGTCAGCACTACAAAAGTCAGTTAGAGGTAGTGATGTCAATGCCGCGATGTATTACTTGGCCCATTTGCTCGAAAATGGCGATTTAGTTGCGGTTTCAAGAAGACTACTTGTGATGGCGTATGAGGATATTGGTGTGGCTAACCCTACCATTGGTCCACACGTTCTGGCTAGCATTCAAGCGGCCGAACGATTAGGTTTGCCAGAAGCGCGTATCCCTTTGGCAAATGCAGTAGTTGAAATGTGTTTATCCGAGAAATCAAACTCAGCTTATAAAGCTATAGATGCTGCAATTGCTTCGATTCACGCTGGGAAGGTTGGCGATATTCCAAGTCACTTAAAAGATGCTCATTATTCTGGGGCTGCAACACTTGGTCACGAAGGATATGAATACCCCCATCATACACCGATTGGTTCTTTTGGGGGGTGGGTGAATCAAACGTATCTCCCGAATAATTTAATTGGATCGAAGTTTTACGAACCCGTGCTTGCGGGAGAGGAAAAGAAGCTTGCCGGTATTTATCATAAGTTGGAATCTTTTAAAGAAAAGAAAACCTGAATCGCAATGGATTCAGGTTTTTTTATGGTGTGTGGCGTGTAAATTAGGAGATTATTGGTTAGTTGCCTTATTCACGAGGAAAGTTGCCCCATTCGCGACAGAAGTTGCCCCATTCACCATAAAAGTTGCCCCATTCTCAACTCATCCCGAATCCAACGCAAACGAAAAGACGACCAAGAAAGATATCTTTCTTAGTCGTCTTCGCTTTAGTCTATGAGCGCACGCGTTTTACCGGTATTTCCTTCGTGATATCATTAATTACCCAGCTCGCTGCGACTAAACCTGCAACAGAAGGAACAAATGCATTAGAAGAAGGTGGCATTTTTGCTTTACGAATTTTTGCATCAGGCTTTCCGACAGTTTCTACGACATCTGCTCTAACGACGATTGGACTTTCATCAGAAAACACAACTGGAATCCCTTTATAAATTCCTTCTTTTCGCAACTTAGTTCGAATCACTTTTGCTAAAGGATCTGTATGTGTTTTTGAAATATCCGCAATTTTAAATCTCGTTGGGTCTGTTTTATTCGCAGCGCCCATACTTGATATTACTTTTACTCCACGTGCTAAACATTCTTTCATCAAATGAATTTTATAAATAATTGTATCCGATGCGTCAATTACATAGTCCAAGTTGTGACTGAAGAATTCTTCAAACGTTTCTTCCGTGTAGAACATATGTAAATCGTGCACTTCACACTGAGGGTTAATATCTAAAATACGTTCTTTCATCACAGCAGATTTGGATTGACCCACTGTCGATGTGTAGGCAACAAGTTGACGATTAATATTTGTGATATCTACATTGTCTTTATCGACTAAAATTATTTTACCAACGCCGCTTCGTGCACATGCTTCAGCAGCAAAGGAACCCACACCTCCAATACCTAGGATTGCGACAGTTGTGTTTTTTAATAGTTCTACACCTTCAGTGCCGATGGCTAATTCATTTCGAGAAAATTGATGTAACATGTTTTGTCCTCACAATCTATATCATTTTAGTAGGGATTACACTCAATAAAAACCCTCTAGCTATTAAAGCTAGAGGGATTATGCATAATGTTGGACGAATCCCAATCGTGCCGTCATTATGAAGCGTATCGTTTTGAACCCGCACACAGCAGGTGGGTATCCACTTTATAACTTTTAACTTCCCCTGGGGGCATGTTAGCTATTATAAAAGTAAAATTCCCGACGATATTATTGTTCGGTCAAAAGCGATTGGCAATTAACGAACACATCAGGATTCGTGTTACAAGTATCCTATCATATCCTTTTCAGAAAAACAACCTTCTTACTCTTCATTTTTTAGATTTTTCTGAATGCTTATCGCTAAAGATAAGTCTTTTAATTGATCCTCCGAAACAGCACTTGGCGCTTTCGTCAGTATGTCACTAGCACTTGCAGTTTTAGGGAAAGCAATGGTGTCACGTAAGTTCGTACGTCCAGCTAATAACATCACTAAACGGTCTAACCCTAAGGCAATACCACCATGTGGAGGCGTCCCGTATTCAAAAGCTTCGAGTAAAAAGCCAAATTGCTCAGTAGCTTCTTCTTGAGAGAAGCCCAGAATACTGAACATTTTTTCTTGCACATCACGTGAATAAATACGTAATGAACCACCACCAAGTTCATACCCATTTAATACTAAGTCATATGCTTGAGCACGCACTTTTGATGGGTCTGTATCCATTAATTCAATATCCTCTACGAATGGCATTGTAAACGGATGATGTGCAGCGTAATATCGACCATCTTTCTCGTCATACTCAAATAATGGCCAGTCAATTACCCAAAGAAACGCAAATTTACTCTCATCAATCAATTGCAGTTCTTTCCCTAATTTCATTCGAAGTGCACCTAATGAATCTGCAACCACTGCTTTTTTATCAGCGACAAACAGTAATAAGTCTCCAGGTTCCGCTTGAAGTGTATGAGCTAATTGCAAGCCTGCTTCACCCTCGAAGAATTTCGCAATAGGCCCTTTCAATCCTTCTGCATCGACTTTTAACCACGCCAGTCCTTTTGCACCATATCGGCTAGCAAACTCGCCTAACGCATCAATGTCTTTACGTGAATAATTGTCTGCAGCACCTTTAACGTTAATTGCTTTTACTTGTCCGCCATTTTCAACAGCGCCAGCAAATACTTTAAATGAAGAATCCGCAACTAAAGATGATACGTCCTGTAACTCTAGTCCAAATCGAACGTCTGGTTTATCTGATCCAAATCGGTCCATCGCTTCTGTATACTTCATACGTGCGAAAGGTATTTCAATGTCTACCCCTTTAACATCTTTCATCATTTTCTTCATCATACGTTCGTTCATTTCAATAATCTCTTCCATCGACATGAAGCTCATTTCCATGTCGATTTGCGTAAATTCTGGCTGACGGTCTGCACGTAAATCTTCGTCACGGAAACAACGAGCAATTTGATAGTACTTTTCGAATCCAGATACCATTAGCATTTGTTTAAATAATTGAGGCGACTGTGGCAATGCATAAAATTCTCCGTCATGTACGCGACTAGGCACTAAATAATCACGTGCGCCTTCAGGTGTAGATTTCGTTAAAATAGGTGTTTCAACTTCTAAAAACGCTTCATCATCAAGGAACCGGCGGACAGATTTTGTCACTTCAGAACGCATTTTAAACGTATCATACATCACTGGACGACGAAGATCTAAATAACGGTACTTTAAACGTAAATCTTCACTAATTTCTGATTGATTATCAATTGCAAATGGTGGGTTTTTTGCTTCGTTGATAATGACTACATTTGAGGCTTGAACTTCGATATGTCCGCTTTTCATATTCGGATTCACTTGTGATTCATGACGAGCCACCACTTCTCCGCTAACTTCAATTACAAATTCATTTCTTAATTTATCTCCGATAGCTAAGGCTTCTTCAGAGTTGTCCGGGTTGAATACTATTTGTACGATTCCTGTACGGTCGCGAAGGTCTACAAAAATTAGTCCCCCAAGATCACGTCTTTTTTGTACCCACCCTTTTAATAATACTTGTTGCCCAATTGCTTGTTCTGCTACTTCTCCACATGAATGTGTACGTTTTGTCATGCTAATTCCTCCATTGCTCTAGATGCGATTTCCTTAAAGTTTGCTACGATTTCATCAAATGTTAATTCTTGTTGAGAACCATTTGCTAAATACTTTAACGAGACTTTTCCTGTCTCAAGCTCGTTGTCTCCAATGACCACTGAAAACTTGGCATTTAAACGGTCAGCAGATTTCATTTGCGCTTTTACTTTCCGATCCATATAATCCATTTCCGCCGTAATATTATTGTGGCGTAGTTGAGAAACGAATGAGACCGCTTTATCTTTTGCGGCATCTCCCATTGCTGCTACATATACATCAAGTGAGTCGAAAGTCGCGAATGTTTGCCCTTCTGCTTCTAGTGCCAATAACAACCTTTCGATACTCATCGCAAAGCCAATGCCAGGTGCTTCAGGACCTCCCAAATCTTCCACTAAACCATTGTAGCGGCCGCCTCCTGCAAGGGTTGTAATGGCACCAAAACCTTCACCTTCACTCATAATCTCAAAAGCCGTGTGATTGTAGTAATCAAGTCCTCGAACTAAATTAGGATCGATTTCAAATTTAACTTGTAAAAGATTTAAATAATGCTGAACTTTTTCAAAATAAGCAGATGATTCCTCATTTAAAAAGTTCGGCAATTTTGGTGCGGTGCTCATTAATGGGTGTTGACGATCGACTTTACAATCTAAAATACGAAGAGGATTTTTTTGTAATCGATTTTGGCAATCCGAGCAAAATTCATCCATATGCGGTGAAAAGTGATTAATTAATGCATCACGATGTGCTTGTCGGCTTTCATTGTCACCAAGAGAATTGATGACTAATTTGATCTTTTTCAGTCCCGCTTTTTCATAGACATTCATCGCTAGAGCCATAACTTCTGCATCTATAGCGGGATCTTTGCTTCCTATTGCCTCAATCCCAAATTGAACAAATTGGCGATATCGACCAGCTTGTTGGCGCTCGTAACGGAACATTGGACCCATGTAATATAATTTGACGGGTTGATTTGGCAAACCAAACATTTTATTTTCTACAAATGAACGAACGACTGAAGCAGTTCCTTCAGGACGTAAAGTTAATGAACGGTCTCCTCGATCTGTAAATGTATACATTTCTTTTTGTACGATATCCGTGGTATCCCCAACGCTCCGTGTGAAAAGCTCTGTATGTTCAAATACCGGTGTACGAATTTCTTTATATTGAAATAACTGACAAGTATTACGGATTAGTTCCTCAATTTTTTGCCACTTTTCCGTTTCACCTGGTAATAAATCTTTTGTTCCTCTTGGCACATTAATCGACATGTTAATGGGCTCCTTTCTTTCACAAAATAAAATAGCTCTCGCCCCTTGCGCAATTACGCAAGGGACGAGAGCTATTGTTAGCTTCCGCGGTTCCACCCTAGTTGACACAAAAAATCGATGTGTCCTCTCAAGTCCGGATAACGGCCGGTTCCGTTTTCGCCTACTATCCCTAAATTAGGATTTCGACGAAAAGCCTATCAAGTGTTGTTCACTGAGTGCTTCTGTAGGAAAGATTTCAGCCACGTCTTTCCCTCTCTTAACAGCGTTTTAAACAGTTACTTTCTTGGTCATCAGCAATTTGTATGTTTCAGATTATACCTTATCTTAATGACTGAACAAAGAGATGTCAACCTTTTTTCAGAAAGGTATAGTTTTTTCATTCAACAGTCTTTACAATAAACGAAAGGAGCGGTTTTATGAGAAAATTTCAATTTCGACAATACACATATTTTTTTATAGCACTTATTCTATTTTTATCCTTTTTTCTTCCCATGATGTCATATGCATCGGGGCAAACTGTCCAATCAACAGTCCCTAATCTTCATATGAGATCCGGTCCTGGACTCTCCTATCCAATTATTACATCTGTAAAAATGGGAGATCAAATGATTGTACTTGAACAACAAGGCGATTGGTATAAAGTCCGACTAGGCTCTACTCATGGCTGGGTTGCATCTTGGTATACTAAACAACTTGGTAAAAAGAAGAAACAGGCAACACAACTGATTGTCTCTAAAGTTGATAGATTAAATTTACGCTCACAAGCTTCAATGGACTCTTCAGTGTTATCACAATTGTCCGCGGGCGACAAAGCAACATTACTTGAGGATCATGGCGAGTGGCTAGAAATCTCATATAATCAAGTAAAAGGATACGTGGCGAAAGAATACATAACTATTCAAAATGACGACATTAAACTTGCATCTCAAAATGCAGAGAAACAACATTACTTTGAAGTATCTGTAGATAA
Source organism: Paenisporosarcina sp. (assembly GCA_041576455.1). Taxonomy (GTDB): domain Bacteria; phylum Bacillota; class Bacilli; order Bacillales_A; family Planococcaceae; genus Paenisporosarcina. Next base: position 9,125 of record JBFGKX010000071.1, read on the forward strand.
GTTAAACGTCCGTTCTAAACCAGATTTAACCTCTAAAAAAGTAACAAATGTACGAAAAGGTGAACGCTTTAAAATTATTGAGAAACAACATAACTGGATGAATATCGAGCTTTCAGAAAAGAAAACCGGATGGGTATATTCATTTTATGGGAAGTTAACAGATGCTGCTGCAACTGCTTCCGTGGGAGCGAACAGCGCTCAACAAACGTTAACGCCAACTCCTAAACAGATTTTTATTGTACACAATGGGACAAACATTCGGGCAACCTCTTCTACAGCTAGTGAAGTGGTGTACCGAGCAAATGCAGGAGAAGCCTTTAAAACTTCTGGAGAAAATGGAGATTGGTATGAAATTAAAACCCCTGATGGCTCTAAAGGCTTTGTAGCCAATTGGGTTGTCTCTACAGATGAAACGGCTAATGAACTAGAACAAAAGCAAGCCAAAGCCGAAAGAAAAAAAGGAACACTTACAGGACTAACCCTTATTATTGATCCTGGTCATGGTGGTAATGACCACGGAACAACAGGAGTTCGTGGAACAGATGAAAAAGGCATTGCACTTCGGACTTCTGAGATGTTAGCTAGTAAGCTTCGAGCGGCAGGAGCAAATGTCGTAATGACTCGCGACTCTGATGTGTATGTGGACTTACGAAAACGCGTTTCAATTGGACATCAGTTAGCTGCTGACGCATTTATTAGCATTCATTATGATGCCACAGATAGCAGTAGTATTAATGGATTTACTACTTATTACATGCATAATTATCAAAAACAACTAGCTGACCATGTCCATCAATCACTTGGGAAGAAAATCGACCTTCGTGATCGAGGCTCGCAACCAGGCAACTACCTCGTATTACGTGAAAATCGTCAAAAAGCCATTTTGATTGAACTCGGGTTTCTCAGTAACCCTTCTGAAGAACGAGCAGTCTCAACTGAGAAATTTAGAGAACAAGCCACTCTAGGAATTTATAATGGTGTGGTTAACTATTTTGATAATCAGCTGAACTAAAAAAGATGCATTCACTGTTTATGTGAATGCATCTTTTTCGTTAGCCTAATTTTAAATGATTCAACCAGCGCTTAAATCCATGGCGATTCGGTCGATTTCTACGTATTTCGAAAATATAAAAAGATTGTCTGATAAAAATGAAAACACCCTCCTTCCGTAATTAACGAAACTCGGTAAGGATAAGGTTGTTTTAGTAAACTATTTTTGTAAATTAGTTTTGTCCTTACCTAGGACAATGTTTACTTAGATTCAACGATTAATGTAACAGGACCATCATTTGTTAAAGTTACATCCATCATGGCCCCAAATATTCCTGTTTCGACATGAAGATGCTTCTGGCGAAGTTCTTCATTAAATAAATCCCATAAAGGCTTCGCAACGTCTGGTTTCGCAGCTCCACTAAAATTCGGTCTTCTTCCTTTTCGGGTATCTCCGTACAATGTGAATTGAGAAATCGATAAAATTGAGCCTCCCA
>JBFGKX010000072.1:0-10495 GCA_041576455.1 Paenisporosarcina sp.
GGAAGTAAAAAAAGGGGCAATATAAAAATCTGATAAGAATTACATTAAGTATTTTTTGAAGCTACTGAGGTTTGAGGATTAAATAGAAGCGATGATTCTCGACATAAAAAGACACCTAATAAAAGGTAACGTGTTCTCTTTTGGAGTGCAAAACAGAAAAAAGCAATACAAATAGCAAGCTAAAACGTATATGAATTAGCGTACTAATTTGTGTTGCTATATCAATGTTTATTGGGGTTTTAAGTTCAAATTTGCACCCTAATTCGCATAGCTATTAGCAAGGTGACAATAACTATTGACACGCTGCGAATTGGTATGCGAATTTACTTGTTAAAAGACTAACCAATTTTAGCGAAAAAGGATTAGGTGACGGCTAAATCGAATATATATTTAGATTAAAAGTATGTCGTTCTTATTCAACAAACGTAGTAGGTTAGAAAAAAGGTACTTACATATTAATAACCAATTGTTGATGAACAGAGTAGAGACAGATAGGAAAAAAAGAAATTCAGACCGTGTATAGACATTCAATAGTGACAAATTATATTTGTAGGGTGATAAATCGATGATCGGAATAAGTATAGCGACGAAGTGGGAATATGAAGCGTCATTGGAATATTTCGGTATAAAAGATTATGAACGTTTCGGTTATCCTTATGGCGAGTATTTCATAAGAACAATTGATGATAGCGAACTCGTTTTTTATAGTACAGGTGTAAGAAAAGTAAATAGTGTTGGTGGCACTCAGTATATGATTACTAAATTTAATTTAACTAAAGTAATCGTTGCTGGAACTTGTGCAGGAATCGATGATAAGTTCAGTAATTTAGATGTTTTTGTACCTAATAAAGCCGTTCAATATGATTGCACAGTAAAAGAAATCGAGCCTCTGATTAAACAATCCTTCATAGTAGATATTGATTTATCCAAATATGGAAATGATTTTTATACTGGAACAATTGGCACCGCTGATAAAGCTGTAGTTATGTGGAAGGACTATTTAGAGCTTATACAAAACGAAATCACAATAGCTGATACAGAAGCGGGTGCAATTGCTTATATCTGTAAGAAGAATGATGTTGAATGCATTATTATTAAAGGGATTTCTGATTTTCCAACAGATGAAAGAAACTCTGATAAATTGGAATCGAACATGGAACAAATTAATGTTTATTTAGAAAACACCCCCAAAGTTATGAACAAAATATTTGGTGAATATTTAAAAAGATTTATATAAAAATGTTATTGAAGGAAAAGGGTGCAATTTCAAAGAATGAAGCTCTGTCCAATTGCGGATAAATAAAAATGCTAAAGCACTACGATTTACAGTACTTTTTCGTTTGCTAATTTATATGCATTTCTCTATGTTTTTTAATTTTTTGTACGCCAAAAGAGAACCCGTAATAATAAAAGGCGTCTTGTTGAAAGATTAAATTCCAATGGATTTGGTTAAAAGTAAGCTCAGAATTACTCAAAGAATGATAATTTTGTCTAGGAAGTTGTCATCGATATTAATTCCGCCCTATAACATATAGCCTAAATCAGAAGCTGCGGTAGGATAAGCAAAAATTACTTTCTTTAAATCATTCGTAGTCAAATTAAATTGAATTGCAGTTGTGAAATGATTAATTAAGTCATCAGCTTCATGACTAATTAAATGTGCACCTAAAATTAGCTTTGTTTCTTCATCAATTATGACTTTCGCCATGGCATATTGTTCATTGGTTCGTTTATAGGTGTACCACTCTGAAGTATCCATGGTATTGACCGTGATTTGATAGCCTTTTTCTCGTGCTTGATCTTCAGTCAATCCTACTGATGCAAGTTTAGGTAAAGTAAATACAACGGTTGGCATGACTTTATAATCGGGTTTCTTATGATTGCCTTCAAGTAAATTTGAGGCAACGATATGTGATTCCATTCCCGCGATTGGCGTTAAAGGAAGCCCCTCGGTTGCTGCAGAATCTCCAGCGGCATACACTTTTGGATTACTTACACTTTGTAAGTATTCATTGACGGTAACACCGCCTTTTTCACTTTTTACATTTCCTTTATCCAGTCCCATGTCTTCTAAGTTAGGTGTACGTCCCGCTCCATGAACTACCAATTCACCTTCAAATTGAACTGATTCACCGTCACAATTGGCATTGACTACATATCCATTCTCATTTTTTTTAACGGATTCTACTTCAGTGTTGAGATGAACATGAATGCCAATATCTTTTGATTTCTTCAATAGTAAGTCTACTTGCTCAGAATCAAAATGTTCTAACGGACGTTTTCCGCGGTGAATAATATGTACTTCAGAGCCTGCTCTAGCAGCGATATGAGCAAATTCAAATGAGACATATCCACCACCAATGAATATTAATTTAGAAGGAAGTAGATCTAAGTCTAAAAATTCGTCACTTAGCGTTACATGCTCCATTCCATCGATAGGTAAAGGTGTTGGTCTCGCACCACTTGCAATCAGAACATACTTCCCTTTAAGAATATCATCACCCACTTGAATTTCTTCTTCACTCAAAAATGAAGCACGTCCATGAAATGTATGAATCCCGGATTTTTCTAAGCCTTTCACTTTATTCTCAGAAACTGGTTCCGTGAAAGTACGTTTAAATGCCATTAATTCTGGCCATTTAATCGTGGTTTGAGATGAAATGCCTTTCCCCTGCATTCTTTCAATTCCATCGATCATTTCTGCAGCGCCCACTAATACTTTTTTAGGATCACACCCTCTTAGAGCGCATGTCCCACCAAATGGTCTAGAGTCAATGATTGCTACTTTCCATCCAGCTTTATTACATTTAGAGGCTGCGACTGAACCTCCCGAACCAGTCCCTATTACAATAAGATCAAAATTTTGTGTCAAAGTATTCATCCTTTCAAATTAAAGAGTGCTTACTTAGTAACTTACCTTTAATCCGTATTATCAAACGTTCACCATTTTCAAAGTTTAAAAAACCACTGATTTTTTAATCAGTGGGCTCTAATGAAGGATTATATTTTCTGAATTGAAATCATAAAGTACCTAATAATTTTCCTCACTTGATTGCAACTTTCATAATTAATAATGCCTTTTCAGTGAGTTAATTTTAGTCGTTAAGTCGTTAATGTATTCGTCAGAACGTTGTCGCATAATTTGTTGAGTTAAGTTGGAGTGTCCTAAAGCTGTCCACCCATCATAAATATCTAAGTGTTCATCAACAAAGTCGAAGTAGCCTAGGATGTCCCAGTAAGGGGTATAAGGACTTTGAGAATAGTGCAAATAGGCTTCTAAAAATTGGTCCGCTACTTCAAGTCCATAAAGCATCACTAAGTTTATTCGGCAATGTGCAACATCCACAAGTGCCGGACCTCTGCACGCATTAATCCAATCGACGACCCCGCTTAATTTATTTCCTTCCCATAGAATATTGGTCGGGTGGTAATCGCGATGAATGAAAACAGGGTCGAAGTGAGCTGAATGTGAAGAAACAAAGTCAATCGCAACAGACCATGATTTTTGTTCATTTGACCACGAAGGAACTTTTACTTTTTCTACATCTATATAAGAAGCATAGGTCCAGTTAAAAGTAATCGGAATTGCAGTTTGGTGAATTTCATGGAGTGTACTTGCAAGTTGTTCAAAGCTTAGAGGGAAATCCTCTAAATCTAAACGCACGTTCCCTGGTAATTCAGTCATCAATAATGCGTGCAAATTAGGTGTTGACGAAGCAATAAAATCGGGTGTGGGAATAGACATTGACTCTAATACGCGCAACGCTTGCTCTTCATGTTCAATTAAATCTGGTTCATCCTTTAGCCATTGTTGATTCGTAATTTGTCTAGAGATGACAGATTTTATATTTTCAAGCTCAAACTTCGTCATTTTAGAAGAAATGCCGCCTTTTAAGGGGACACTTCTAATGACAGGCTCTCCAGTTACTTGTTCAACCCATTTTTTCAAAATAAAGCTCACTCCTAAAAAATGCATACAATTATTTTTTAAGCACTTTCCATGAAGTGCGTGAAATTTCTTCGAGTTCTCCCGCATCAAGCTTGAAGGATAGGGCACCGACATTGTCCTGCGCATGATGAACTTTCGTTGCACCTGGTATCGCAAATACCGTCTCTCCATGATAATGAATCGTCCAGTTTAACGCCACTTGACTGGCACTTACATTGTATTTTTCACCGATCGCATCGAGTAAAGTAATGAGCGATTTGGATTCAGCCAAGCCAGTTTCCTTAAACTTGCGAAGGAATTTTCGAGGTCCTTTTGCGTCTCGTATCAATGCAGGATTGTCATGGAATTTTCCAGTAAGTATACCTTGTTCCAAAGGGGAGTAGGCAATAATAGAAATGCCTAACTCTTTCGCTCGGTCAAGAATGCCATTTTCTTCGATTCGTCGGTCTAATAGGCTGTATTTCACTTGATTGGAAGCAAGAGAAAGTCCACTCTCGCTTAGTATTCGGTGTGAATTTACCATAGCGATGTCATCGAAATTACTAACTCCAACATGTTTGATGTGTCCTGCTTCTACTAGTTTGATCATCGCTTCAATTTGTTTATCCACAGAAGAGAATGAGTACGGCTGATGAATTTGATATAAATCAATCGGACGATTGTGTAACGCTTCTTTTCGAGCATCGATGGTTTTTGTAATCGAACTAGCAGTACGAAACATTGGCCACCATTTCGTTGCAATTTTAGCATCTTCCGGTGTCGCACCTATATTTTCAAGAGCTTTTGTTAAAATCTGTTCCGATTCACCACCACCGTATGCTTCAGCTGTATCAAACCAATTAATGCCACCATCTAAAGAAGTTTTAATAATGTCTTCCGTTAGCTCATCATCTAAACTGCCCCAAAACTTTCCAACGAGACCAGACCCTTTGCTAAATTGCCAGGTACCAAGACCAAGAGGGGAAAGGTATAAATTTGTTTGACCCAAAGGTCGTTTTGTTAAAGTAAGTTCCATCGAAAATAGCCTCCAATTAAATGATTATTTCGATAAAGTGTACCATTCCTATACTTTGGATAGCGAATGTCTTGAAGATTGTAAGTTTTCATAAACTATCACATAATGGTAGATAAAATAGAAATAAACTTAGGGGGAAACCGAGTGAAAACTGATTTAGATTTTGATATGGAAATGGCTAAAGAATACGATAAGGGAATTCGAAGAGCTTTGCCTACGTATGATGCAATGTTTCGAATCGTACAGTCCTTCCTACGGGCAAATGTAAAAGAAGACGCAAACATATTGGTTGTAGGGGCTGGAGGAGGAAATGAAATTCTTTCTTTCGGAAAAGCAAATCCAACGTGGACATTTGCTGGAGTCGACCCGTCTGAAGCGATGTTAGAAGTGGCACTCCAAAAAGCGAAAAATGAAGGAATAGAAGATCGAGTTTCAATTCATGCTGGGACAATTGAAGAGATTGAATTTGAGCAGACATTCGATGCCGCAACATGCTTACTTGTTCTCCATTTTGTTGAAACCATCGAAGAAAAACGTAGTTTATTAGAAACAGTGAAAGAACAATTACAACCAGGATCACCTTTTGTTCTTGTCACGATGTATGGCGACCAATCTAAACCAGAATTCGATGAACGTATGAATTTATGGAAGTCAATTTGGCTTGATTTAACGAGTTTAACACCAGATGATGTGGAGGGAATGGAAGAGTCGGTTCGGGAACTCTCATTTGTTTCTGCTCATCAAATTGAAGAACTTTTAGAGGAATCAGGTTTTGAACGTGTGACACAATTCTTTTCAACAACCTTATTTGGTGGTTGGATTGCACATACTAAAAAAGACAAAAGCTAGTTTGTGTTGTATTTCGTGAAACAGCGGTTATTTTGAACGGATTGTCTATTGTAAATAGCCACTTTCCTACAATTTCTAGGTTTCTTTTCTATTTGAAAAGGGAACTTCAATAGGAAGAGTTGAGTAAAGGAAGTGGCAGAAATGAATACGTCATCAAAAGCAGAAGCAAAAGACAAAATAAAAGAAGTAAAGCCATGGGTACGTCGATTTGGTCGGTTTGGATACATGGCGAAAGGCGTAGTTTACGGAATGATTGGCATTCTAGCAGCGCTTGCCGCTTTTGGTCCAGGTGGAGAAACTACGGGTACGTCTGGCGTATTACGCTCTATTGCAAAAATGCCATTTGGAGAAGTGGTTTTGTGGATAATTGGAATTGGCTTAATCGGTTATATTTTGTGGGATTTCATTAAAGCCTTTAAAGATCCTGAAAACGAAGGCACGGATGCCAAAGGTCTCATTCGAAGGACTGCATATTTGATTAGTGGAATTATTTATACTAATATCGCATATGGCGCACTTAAATTAGCGAGCCACACAGGAAACGCTGGGAGTGGAAACTCTGAAAAAACAATATCCGCTAAATTGTTGGAACAACCTTATGGTGTTTGGATAGTGGGGTTAGTAGGCACGATAATTATTGGTTATGGTTTATATGAACTTTTTAGCGGAGTCAAAGAGAAGTTTATGATTAGATTTAAAACATATGAAATGAATGACAAAGAACGTAAAATTGCGCGTATTTCAGGAAAAATCGGTTTAGTCGCACGTGGCTTAATCCTGAGTATGGTAGGATTCTTCTTCATTCAAACGGCTTATACACATAACCCAGATGAATCAAAAGGTTTAGGTGGCGCGTTATCAGAAGTAGCAAAACAACCCTATGGACAGTTTTTGCTTGCTATGGTTGCCATTGGCCTTATTTTATACGGCATATATCAAATCATTCGAGGACGTTATCAACATATGAACTATGGACATCGTGGGAAATAAAAAGAACCGTTCACAATTGTGAATGGTTCTTTTCGTGAGCTAGCAACCATTCTTTTCGCCAAGTTCCCCATGCAAAACCCGAAATATCTCCGTTCTTACCGACAATTCGATGACAAGGGACGACTAGTGCTAATTTATTTTTCCCAATGGCAGTTCCTACCGCACGCACCGCTCTTTCACGTTGAATCATTTGGGCGACTTGAGAGTATGTGCTCGTCTCCCCATACGGGATATGAGTTAAGTAATCCCAAACTTGATGTTGGAAAGGTGTTCCAGTTAATTCAGGAGACGTGAATTGGGTTAATTGTCCTTTGAAATAAGCTTCAATTTCGTTCATAAAATGTTGCACAATCCCATTCTCACTACTAATTTGTTGTGCTTCAACAAATTGCACAGATACAAGGGCAGAATGTGAAGCTTTAATTTCGATAAGACCGATAGGGGATGAGACATAACCGATAAACATCAGGAACCTCCTTGGTTTCTTTACCATTTAATATAAACGGGTATCTAAAAAACCGTCAATCTATTCTGTCTATAGATCGGCGGTTTTGAGAGTTATTATAATTGATCAACTTCAGAAAGAACACCGTCAAGCTCGGCAGCTGCTTCCCTTAATGTTTGAACATCAAGAGGTTCAGCATTAGCTCCTGCTTTAATGATGTGTAATGCAGTTTCAACTTTTTCATAAAGCGAAGCATCTGCATCTTTTACAGCATCTTCAAACGCGTCCCATATTTCTTCTAATTCTTCGGCGTTTTCTTTTACAGCCTCAGCATTACTTGCTTCTAAATTTTTATTCAAATTAGCGATTACAGCTTTCATTTCATTTGAACTACTTGATATTGATACTTGAGCAATAGTTTCTTCAGCTTTTTCAATTGCATCGTTAGGAGACGCCTCTTCTTTTGATCCACAAGCACCTAAAGATATTGTTAAAACCATGGACATCGGTAAAATATATTTTTTGATTTGCATATTTAAACTCCTCCTGTTGTTCCTTTTAGATTGATCGGGATGGTCTTTCTGTTTATTCCAAATAATACGTAATGGTGCAAGAATTACTAACATCTTTTCGGAGATAGGACTTTTCCAAGTGGGGTAAATCGTGAAAAAGTCACTAGATGAAATTGGTGCTTGAGTTGCTGATAGTAGTCCAGCAAGCTGTAATCCATGGATTCCCATTCCAGCAAATTTAAAACATTAAAATACTAGACAACACAGAAAATGTACATATTGAAATTTTTAGCAGTAAGTAAATTTTGCACCTATACCATTTAATTAAAGATTGATTTAATAATATGATGAGATTTGCTAAATCTCCTATTTGCGATGGGGGTTTCTCACTTGATATTAAAATTTTTTGGAAATTCTCCATCAATAAATTTTAGATTTGTGTGTTTAAATTGTTGCACCCCATTTGAGCTTCAATATCATGGTAAGCTTGTTCAGATTCTTTTTTGATGCCAGGTTCAATTACAAACCAGTTAGAATTGTATTCCTTGTAACGTTCATGTGCCTCTTTCGTGTTCAGTATAAGGAATTTTTATTTTTCAGTTTTTTTCTGAAAACACCTATATAATGAAAAGAAGCTGTTTAACTGTTATGAGAAAGTAATGTAAACACAGATAACGTCAGATTCTAAAGTAATAAATAACTATTCACTCATTCTTGAACGAAAGTTCAGTAAGGACTGATTTTTATGCGTGTATATATAGCACTTATTAGCCTTAGTCTCATTTGGGGACTATCTTTTGTATTTATTTCTATCCTTAGTGAACCAGCAGGGGTATGGGGAACCGTTTTTATACGGTGTTTAGCGGGTGCCTTACTGTTGATCCCTTTTCTTTGGTTTAAGCGAAGAGATATTATAAAACCAATTCCGTGGAAATCATTATTTATCGTTGGGGTGGTAAATGCAGGTCTGCCATGGGGCTTAATCGCACTAAGTCAAACTCAAATTGATAGCAGTTTAGCAGCGGTTCTTAATGCGTTCACGCCCATTTTTACGGGTGTAATTGGATTATTGTTTTTTGGAACTGTCTTGCTAAAACAGCAGTGGATTGGCATAGCAATTGGATTTATCGGTATATTAATTATTATGAAGTTTAATGTATCTTTATTATTTGGTGAGAGTTTTGTCGGAATTGGCACGATGATTTTAGCGACGATGTGCTATGGTTTTTCTTCCCATTACGTCCGTAAGCATTTAAGAGAAGCTGGAATTATTTTCATCACTACTTGTACCTTAATCGTTGGGGCTTTTGTGGGCGGCTTAATGATGTTGTTCACGAATGTGAACCAATTAAATACACTTGTTCAAAACATCAATGGTGAAATTGTAATTGCAATAATTGGACTTGGATTTTTCGGATCAGGCATTGCCCATTTATTGTTCTTTTATATCATGAAAGAACGGAGCCCAGAGTTCGCGACGTCCGTTACTTACTTAATTCCTATTTCGGCGATTTTCTGGGGTTACTTCTTATTAAAAGAACCTATATCGATTCAAATGATCATCGGATTACTTGTAATCTTATGTGGTGTCTATTTAACTACCCGTCCAAAACTCACTTTCATCAAGTGAGTTTTTTTCATGTGAAGAATGACTTAGACATCATCACATTTGGAGCATAAGACACAAGACGAAAACATATATACCAATAGACATTTGACAGAGCAACGATGAGAAAATCCATTAATTGTGTAGATCGTTGAAAGGACATCTTTATTGGTTAAGCTTGTTTCTATAAGAATCTTTAGGGGGGATATATGTTGAGGTTAAAAAAATATCTTCTTTTCATCTTGATTTTAACGCTCGCATTCTATCCATATCCAAATGTGAACAATCAAGAACTGGCCATAGCATCCAATGACTATGTCGTGTTAGGGAGTAAGGTTAATCAAATTCTTCAGGATGAAAGACTTGAAGGTGCAACCATAGGTGTTAGTATTCGAAAAGCCACAACGGGGGAACTCGTTTATGACCATATCGGTGATACGAGGTTACATCCAGCTTCGAATATGAAACTCCTTACTGCAGCTGCGGCACTTGAAACGTTAGGTGAAGATTACCGTTTCGTAACGGAAGTGTTAATGGATGGAACTTTAACAAACGGTGTGTTGGACGGGAATTTATACTTGAAAGGCAAAGGAGATCCTACACTTTTAAAGAATGACTTTGATCGACTTGCACAAAATCTTTCTTCTATTGGGATTCAGAAAATCAATGGAAACTTGATTGGGGATGATAGTTGGTATGACAATGAACGTTTATCAAAGGATATTACCTTAAACGATGAGTCCTTCTATTACGCAGCTCAAGTCTCGGCCTTAACAGCATCGCCAAATAGGGACTTTGATGCGGGCTCAGTCATTATAGAGGCACATCCAAACCAAACAGTTGGCGAACCGGCTATTATTAACATAATCCCTGCAACAGATGTCGTGAAGATAGTAAATCAATCGAAAACAATTCGTTCAGATGGAACAAAATCGCTCGAAATTGTACGCGAGCATGGCACAAATATTATCCAAATTAAAGGAGTTGTTCCAATTGGGGGAACTGTCACCCGAGAATGGATAGCTATTTGGGAGCCTACCTATTATGCACTCGATTTATTTAAAAAGTCTCTAATAAATGTTGGAATCAAGTTTGGCGAACCGTCAAAAGTTACCTTAGGAAAAACTCC
>JBFGKX010000073.1:0-10207 GCA_041576455.1 Paenisporosarcina sp.
AACCTTCCAAAATTCCAACATCTCCTATCGAATAAAAAAACCGTTAAGTTGAATGCAGGTATGAGATACCTAATTTTCAACTTAACGGTTTTTACCTTTTCTTATGGAAAGCGTCCTAAAGTGGTCAATTTACGAATATTACGCTTCTTTTTGGATCATGGATGTTAAGCCTGCAACAGCCTGGTCCTCATCAGATCCATCAGCAAGTATGGTAACTGTAGAACCTTTGCTGATTGCTAAGCTCATGATTCCCATGATACTTTTGGCATTCACTTTTTTATCGTCTTTTTGTAGGTATACATCTGCTTGATAACGATTTGCTTCTTGGACAAAAAGAGCAGCTTGTCTTGCTTGCAACCCAGATTTCAATGCTACTTGTACTTGTTTTTCCATCATTCATTCATGCCCCCTAAGCTCTATTCCCGTTCATGTATTGTTATCATGTTAGCTGAAAAGAATCATTCTCACAACTATCTTTTCACTTTGTCAAAAGAAACCCCACCGCGAAGTCCATCAGCAATTTCATCAAGTTTTCGTAACCGATGATTTACTCCTGATTTGCTTATATTTCCGGTAGACATCATTTCACCTAACTCTTTTAATGTTACATCTTGGTACTCTACTCGTAAGCGTGCAATTTCTATTAATTTTTCTGGAAGTTGATCAATTCCCATGACCTTATCAATCAAACGGATATTTTCCACTTGGCGAATTGATGCACCTATTGTTTTATTTAAATTAGCGGTTTCACAGTTGACTAGACGATTTACACTATTTCTCATATCACGAATAATTCTAACGTCTTCAAACTTCAACAATGCAAGATGTGCGCCTGTAATACTTAAGAAATCTGAAATTTTCTCAGCTTCTTTTAAATACGATACAAATCCTTTTTTCCGTTCAATTGTTTTAGCATTTAATTGAAACCCATTCATTAAGTCAACAAGTGCTTCACTATGATCTTTATATAATGAATACACTTCCAAATGGTAAGCAGAGGTTTCAGGATTATTAACTGAGCCACCTGCTAAAAATGCACCGCGTAAATAGGCACGCTTACAACAATTTTTTTTGACCAATTCAGCAGAAATTGTATGGTTAAATTGAAAATCTTCCGTAATGATTTTCAAATCTTCCAACAAGGCCTTTGAGCCTTCACGAACTCGACAAATATATACGTTATTTTTCTTTAAGCGCATCTTTTTTCGAACCAATAATTCCACTTGGTAAGGATACAATTCTTTCATTAATGTATATAAACGTCTTGCAATTGCCGCATTCTCAGTTTGCACATCTAAACTTAAACTCCGATTGGCAAAAGAAAGAGCACCATTCATACGAATAAGTGCAGATAATTCAGCTTTCGCGCAACAAGGAATTATGTCAGCTTGCGTCATTTCTTTTTTTGTTTCAGATGCAAATGACATAGTTTTTCCCCCTTTCATGCGAAAGTTAGATAGGTGTTTCCTTCATCGGATTGTTCCTATCTTCCGCATAATGAACGAGCCACTCCGCAACTTTGGTTGCTTCGTGTCTGATGGCTCCGTCCTGAATGGTCGCTATATCTTTCTTGACCACATTAATTCCTAATTGATTTAATCGAGATTCATCATAACTTACTGGCATTGCTTGTTCTTGTGCATACATTTTTTGAACGGATGCAGGAACTTCATCTGTATTCAATAAAATTGTTTGTATAAATGGGGCACCCATATGAAGCATAAGTGCACGTACATGATCCGCAGCCGAATAGTTATGTGTCTCTCCAGCTTGTGTCATTAAGTTGCAAATATAAATATTTGGCGCTTTTGATTCAAGTATAGCTTCTTTAATGCCCTGTACTAATAAATTGGGCAAAATACTAGTATATAAACTTCCTGGTCCAAATACGAGCAAATCAGCTTTTTGAATTGCTTTTATTGTGTCTGGAAGCGGTTCCACATCATTTGGAGTTAAAAAAACACGATGAATGCGCTGGTGATACGTAGGAATTTTTGATTCGCCTGTAACAATGGTTCCATCTTCGAGCTCAGCATGAAGCGTAATTCGTTGGTTTGCTGCTGGCAAAACAGTTCCATGTACATTCAAAACGCGACTCATTTCACGTATTGCATGTGAAAAATCACCTGTAATATCAGTTAATGCGGTTAGCATTAAGTTACCTAATGAATGTCCGCCTAAGTCTTCTGATTGACTGAACCGATATTGAAACATTTCTTCTACCAACGGTTCTACATCTGATAAGGCAGCCATTACTTTTCGAATATCACCTGGAGGTGGTATATCATAATCGTCTTGAAGTCTGCCAGAGCTTCCCCCATCATCAGCAACTGTTACAATAGCTGTAAGATCGACAGGGAATTTTTTTAACCCTCGAAGCAACGTAGATAAACCCGTTCCTCCGCCGATTATGACGATTCGTTTCCGGCGTTTGGAACGTGACATGCCATCAACCCTTCCTATGCTTAATATCCCTATGCGTGATGACTGTTTGATAATCTTTTTGGAACAGGTTTGCAAAATATTCGGTAAGCGTTACAGACCTATGTTGTCCACCTGTACAACCAAATGCGATTACGAGTTGACGTTTTCCTTCTCGTTTATATTGAGGAATCATGTAGGTTAGTAAATCTGTCAATTTCGTAATTAAAATTTGAGTTTCTGGCCATTTCAATACATAACTTGACACTTCTTCTTCTAATCCTGTTTTTGCTCGTAGATCCTCTATATAATAGGGGTTTGGCAAAAAACGTACATCTAAAACTAAATCCGCATCAATTGGTAACCCATGTTTGAATCCAAACGACATGACATTTAAAGTGAAAGTAGAACTTCCTTTTGAGGAAAACTCCACTTGAATTTTTTCACGAAGTTCTTTTGGTTTAAATGTTGATGTATTGTAAATATATTGCGCTCTTCCTTTTAATTCAGAAAGCAATAACCGCTCTTTTGCAATGCCTTCTAATGGCAATCCTGCAGGTGCAAGAGGATGTGATCGACGGGTTTCCTTATAGCGCCTAACAAGGGTTTCATCATCCGCTTCTAAAAATAAAATTTTTGGCGTTACTGCATTTTCTTTGGCCATTTCATCTAGCGCACCAATTAATGAATCAAATAAATCTCCACCTCGCATATCCATTACCGCCGCAATGCGATTCATATCTTTTCCTGATTCTTTCATGAGCTTTAAAAACGTCATTAACAGGGCTGGTGGTAAGTTATCGATACAGAAAAACCCGAGATCTTCGAAACTTTGAATGGCTACTGTTTTGCCTGCGCCAGACATGCCTGTAATAATGACAAATTCCGAATCTTGAGTCGTTTGCAATTCCATTATTTATTCTCTCCCTCATATGACGCTTGAATATCTTCTCTAATTAATTGAAAATCCTTCGTATACACAAATGTTCCATACTGAACTCCTTTGGCTGATACGGCAAATTGTAGATTTGTGCGATCGCCTTCAGCCATTGGCAGGTGCGCTAAGTTTTCTACTGGATGCCATTCCAAGATTCCTTCTCGCGTATCTTCAAATGGAGTCCCGTCTAAGTCATGTGCAACAAATGTGAATAACATCCATTCACTCTCAACTTCAAATCCATCCTGGATTACCATAGTATATATCCCTTTCAAATGAGGATTGATTGGGGTTGTATTTGTTTCTTCTTGAAATTCTCGAATGGCTGCTGTATAGATGGATTCGCCTGGTTCCATTTTTCCGCCTGGTGCGACATACCAATTTCTTCGAGGTTTTTTCAACAATAGCACTTGATTATTTTTTACGACAATTAAATTTGATATCCTTTGCACATTCGACACTCCACATCCAAATAAACTCATTCATTCTATTATACAACTTTGAGGGAGTGCATATCAAAAAGTATGTAAATTGAAAGTCTTAAATCAAGAAAAAAGCCGATACAAGGACTTATTTGGAAAATTTGGTTTTATCATTTTTAACATATATATAAAAATTAAGAGACCTAAGGTAATAATTGCAATTACATAAAAAAGAGGCTGCTTGATCGATTTGCACCGACAAACAGCCTATCAAAATGTTGCTATTAAAAGGGGGTCAATTTACTACCTTCACTATACAACATTATTATTTCACTGATATTACAAATTCATTAAGAAATGATTAAATCTTATAATTTAATGCTTAATTTTTCATGTAACTCTTCAATATAATGTTGCGCAGCTTGGGCAGCAATACTTCCATCACCTGTTGCTGTTACAATTTGACGCAATGTTTTTTCACGGACATCGCCTGCAGCAAAGATGCCAGGGATACTTGTTTGCATATGATCGTTCGTTTCGATATATCCATTTTCATTTAAAATACCTAAAGATGCAAATGGTTTCGTCAGTGGCAACATGCCGATATAAATAAACACGCCTTGTGCTTTAAATTCTTGTTCAGAGTCATCCGTAGTTGAAGTTAGCGTCACACTTCCGACTTTTCCATTATCCTCATTGATTTCTTTGACTGTATGGTTCCAGATAAAATCAATTTTTTCATTTGCAAACGCACGATCTTGAAGAATTTTTTGAGCGCGTAGCTCATCGCGACGATGAACAATCGTCACTTTACTTGCAAAACGAGTTAAATACACGCCTTCTTCAACTGCAGAGTCTCCTCCGCCAACTACGACTAGTTCTTTCCCTTTAAAGAAAGCACCATCACAAACTGCGCAATAACTTACACCACGGCCACCTAATTCTGTTTCACCAGGAATGCCCATTTTTTTATATTCCGCACCAGTTGATAAAATAATCGCACGTGCTTTATACTCTTTTCCACCAGCTTTGACGATTTTAAATGCTTCCCCATCAATAATCTCTTGTACATCCCCGTATGCATATTCTGCACCGAATTTTTTCGCATGATCGAACATTTTTGTCGAAAGTTCTGGTCCTAAAATATGTTCAAAACCAGGGTAATTTTCCACTTCTTCCGTGTTCGCCATTTGACCACCAGGTATGCCACGCTCAATCATTAAAGTGGATAAATTCCCACGAGATGTATAAACAGCTGCTGTCATCCCGGCAGGTCCTGCACCGATAATCACAACATCATAAATTTTTTCTTCAGTCGTCATTTAAAAAACCTCCTAAACCATACTTCTATTGAAAATAATATTAAATGCAAAGCATTCATTCAACTTTTATGCTTATGCATCAAATAATGGTAAAAATTGAATCAGCTCGTTTACGTATTTCGTTATGGTTGGTGTTGTTGTCTCATAATGTTTAGCTACTGCTTTTTTCGTAATACCTTGATTACGAGATGACTGAAACATATAGTCAGCTGCTGCTGCTAAAGCTTTCGGATTTTTAAAGACGTATCCTTTTTCAATGGCACGTTCAATCAATACAAACCACATTTGAAAAAGATAGGTACCATCAATTGTCAAAGGGTAATTTTTCCCATACAATATTTCTGTCGCATCCACTGCACGCATAAATGCACGTTCATCCGATTTTGTTGCTTCAAATTCGTGACCTAGCGAATGGGCAAGTATCCATTTTTCCATTATGGAATATGTTTCCACATTTACCCATTCTGGGTGTGCTAAGATTTCTTGTTTATGAGCAGTTTTCCCAAGTAAAAATAAACCAAACATGCGTTCACTTCGATGTGCATGTTCTAATTTCTCCACAATAATATCTCGGTTATGTTCAAGTCCATCTAGTGAGTTTCCTTGTTTTAGTCCTACCCAAGGTTCTAGACCATCTTTTTCTGGGTCCATCTGTATTAACTGATTCCAGTATTGACGGGCTTCTTTTTCATATCCTGAGAAGTATGCTGAATGGGATAACCAGAAATAAAATCCTGGATCGCCTTCATATCCTCTTTTTTGTAGTGATTTTAACCACTTAAATGCATCCTTATATTTACCAACTAAAGCAAAAGTTGCACCTAATTTATACCGATGTTCGATCAAATAAGGTTTGATTTTGAGTAATAAATTCAATAAATATGTCAATTCATTATCATTTTTTTCATAATAATGAACGACCGTTAAATTACACAAAGCATGCAAATTCCCCGTATTTTCTTCTAACACTTGGTACAATAAGGCTTTAGCTTGGTCGACTTCCCCTATATAAAAATAAGCAAGTGCTAAGTTATTATAGGCAGCCCAAAAATCTGGATTTTCTTCGATTAATTTTTCAAGTACTTCAATCGCATGTTCAAAATCGCCTTGTTCCATCATGCGTCTTGCTTTTTCTTGAATCAGCAAGATTTCACTTGCGACATTGTCATCTTCAAATAAATGGTTATTTTCTTGTTCTGAAAAATCGATAATTTCCATCGCTTCTTCAGAGTAAATACCACTTATATCCATTTCGACATACTTTCTGGCATACTTCCGAGCATCTGCAAGAAAACCTAAATGTGCGTTAACTTCTGCTAAAAAGAAGATAATTTCAGGTTCATGTGAGTCAAGAAAATGAGCACTTTGTAGTAATTCTAAAGCATGTTCGTAATTTTCAACTTCCGTTTCAACAATTGCGTATTGCATTAAAATATGTGGATCTTCTGGGCTAAGTTCCACTGCACGTTTTAAATATTTTTGCGCTTTATCGAACTGCTCTCGATTCAGAGCTTTTAACGCTTTTTGATAATAATATTCGCCCGTTGGAATGAACGAGACGATGTTTTCTTTTACTTGTCGTTTATGTTTTTTCTCCAATTAATGCCTCCGAAAAGATAAAAAGGAACACTATCTGTCCCTTTTTAGTATCTCTCTATTATATCACATAGGCTTAGGATTTACCCTCATGTCGTTTTTGTAAAACTTCTAACACATCATACAAATCTACTTTTTGCTCTTGAAGCAGGACTAACAAATGATACATCAAATCAGCCGCTTCCCATTTCAATTCTTCGGAATCTCGATTTTTTGCAGCGATTACTACTTCTGTCGCTTCTTCTCCAACTTTTTTGCCAATTTTGTCTACGCCTTTTTCAAATAAGTAAGTTGTATAAGCACCCTCAGGCATGGATTTTTCACGTTCTTGAATTACTTCAATTAAGCTAGCTAATATTCCAAAACTTCCAACCGGTTGAGTAGGGGTTACTAAATCTTTATGAAAACAACTGACTTCACCCGTGTGACATGCAGGTCCTTTAGGCAACACTTCAATAACTAAAGCATCTTCATCGCAGTCCATTCGTATTGCCACAACAGATTGTGTATTTCCACTAGTCGCACCTTTATTCCATAATTCTTGTCTCGATCGACTAAAGAACCATGTCTCTTTGGTTTCAATCGTTTTTTCAAGTGATTCTCGATTCATATACGCAACTGTTAACACTTCTTTTGTTTGTGCATTTTGAACAACTGCGGGGACTAATCCACGCTCATCAAATTGAACAGATTCTATTTGATAGATTGTCATCTGACTGTCACTCCTTTCTGCTGTAGTATATTTTTAACTTCTTTAACGCTCGTTTCTTTATAATGAAAAATTGAAGCCGCTAGTGCTGCATCTACGTCTACTTCTGTAAAAACATCATAAAAGTGTTGTGCACTTCCAGCTCCTCCACTTGCAATCACAGGGACGTTCACTGCATCTCGAACAGCTTTCGTTAAAGCTAAATCAAATCCGCTTTTTTCACCGTCTTGGTTCATCGAAGTCAGGAGGATTTCTCCAGCCCCTAAACGCGTGGCTTCTTTCGCCCACTTAATGGCTGTCCATTCTGTCACACGACGCCCACCGTGTGTATACACCATCCATGTTTTGTCTGCTTCAGACCATTTGGCATCAATCGCTACAACAATACACTGAGAACCGAAAAACGCTGAGCCCTCTGCGATTAACTGTGGACGCTCGATTGCTGATGTATTGAGTGATACTTTATCTGCACCTGCACGTAACATCTTTTTCATATCGTCAAGTGTTCGTATTCCCCCTCCAACGGTAAAAGGAATCGCTAATTCTGCTGCGGTTTGACGCACCACATCCACCATTGTTTCTTTCCCTTCATGTGAAGCAGAAATATCTAAGAACACTAATTCATCTGCTCCTTGCTCATCATAAAACTTAGCAAGTTCCACAGGATCTCCAGCATCACGTAACGTTTGAAATTGAATTCCTTTCACTACCCGACCTTCTTTCACGTCTAAGCACGGAATAATTCGTTTTGTTAACATGATGTCACCTCATTAAAAGCCTCTGGTAATGTAAATCGGTTTTCATAAAGCGCTTTACCGATAATAATGCCACCAATATTAGATTCACTAGCTGCTTCAGACACTTGTTTAATATCTGCAAGAGAACTAATTCCACCTGATACAATGACCTCTGCGCCTGTTGCATCAGCAAGTAATTGATTTGCCACAATATTTGGACCTTCTAATGTACCGTCAGTAGCGATATCCGTGAAAATAAAGATTTTGGCACCGTGCTTTGCAAAGTATTCTCCAACTTCAATTGCAGATTTTGTGGACGTCTCTAGCCAGCCGTGAGTCGCAACCATTCCATCCTTCGCATCAATGCCAATCACAATTCGATGTGCGCCAAACTTCTCAATAAAAGACACAGCTAACTCTGGTTGCTGAATCGCTAAACTCCCAATAATGACTCGAGCTACGCCATTATCTAGATAATGTTTAACATCCGCTTCTGTTCGAATTCCTCCACCAATTTGGACATTCACACCTAATTCAGTTGCCGCCCTAATGACATCCTTATCATGAATACGTTTCCCATCTTTCGCACCGTCTAAATCAACCATATGTATCCATTTCGCCCCTTGACTCGCAAACGTCTTTGCCATTTCAAAGGGAGAATCGGCATAGATGGTTTCTTGATTATAATCACCTTTAAACAAGCGAACGCATTTGCCCCCTCGCATATCGATGGCTGGGTATAACTCAATCATCGTCATATGTGTTCACTCCTTTCTTTAAGCTGACTTACCCATTTCTTTAATAAGTATTTACCAAAAGTTCCGGACTTTTCGGGGTGAAATTGCATCCCCGTAATATTGTCTTTTTGAACAAGACCTGGAACGAATTGACCGGCATATGTACTACTGGCAACCACTTCACTTCTTCGTGTATTTTGAGCTAAATACGAATGCACAAAGTAGACATGGGTAGAATTCTCTTTATCGAGGTCTACAAGCCATGCGGGTTGATGTGTAAATGAAAGTGGATTCCATCCCATATGAGGAATTCGTACTTGTTGTTGTTGCGCGTCGAGTTCATTAAATTTTAGAATATTACCTTTTAAAATGCCTAACCCTTTTGTGACTCCATTTTCCATACTATCTTCATATAATAGTTGCATCCCTAAACAAATCCCTAGCAGCGGCTTGTCAGAGTAAGCAAGTTGTTGAATAAATTTATCTAAGCCTAAATCAATTAATCTCCTCATCGCATCGGGAAAAGCACCAACACCAGGTAAAAGGTATCCATCCATTTGATTGAGTGTGTACACGTCTGACGTTATGGTTACTTCACAATTAAGTCTAAGTAAAGCTTGTTCAACGCTATATAAATTGCCCATCCCGTAATCAATTACACCAATTTTCATGTTAATAACCCTTTCGTAGACGGTACTCCTTTAACACGTGGATCAATTGTGACAGCTTCATCAAGTGCTCTTGCTAATGCTTTGAAAATCGCTTCAATCATGTGGTGAGTATTGTGACCGTAATGAACAATCACATGCACATTCATACGAGCTTCAAGTGCAAACTTCCATAAAAATTCATGCACAAGCTCTGTATCAAAATTCCCTACCTTTTCTTTTGGAAAAGTTGCTCTAAATTCAAGATGAGGACGGTTTGAACAATCTACCACCACTTGAGCTAACGCATCATCCATCGGCACAAACGAATTGCCGTAACGGCGGATTCCTTTTTTATCTCCAAGTGCTTCTTTGACTACTTGTCCCAAAACAATGCCGATATCTTCCGTTGTGTGATGATCATCAATATGCGTATCTCCAGATGCTTGAATAGTTGCATCAAAGAATCCGTGTTTAACAAATAAATCAAGCATATGGTCCATAAAAGGAACACCTGTATCAATCTTCGCTTGGCCTTCCCCATCTAATTGTAGAGTAACATTCACTTGTGTTTCATTGGTTTTTCGATTTATTGTTGCTTCACGTGTCATAATTTGTCCATCTCCTTTGTCCATCCTCGTGATTCTACAGCTCGTGCATGTGCTTCTAATCCTTCCAT
>JBFGKX010000074.1:0-10163 GCA_041576455.1 Paenisporosarcina sp.
AAAGGCCATCCGATGGTTTCTAAATATCGATAACAAGTTTAACCAAAAGCTTTTGTGGAAAATGAAACTTGAACAAACTTTAAGGAGTGATTTAGAAATGGCGAAAATTGCAACTTTAATCACAAATCTGTTTGAAGACGTGGAATTTACGGATCCGACAAGAGCTTTCAATGATGCTGGTCATGAAGTATTTACAATCGAATTTGAAGCAGGCAAAGAAGTGAAAGGAAAACAAGGCGAGGCGGTGGTGAAAATTGACCATAGCATCGACGAGGTCAGTCCAGAAGATTTTGATGCACTATTTTTACCAGGTGGATTTTCTCCAGACCAATTGCGTGCAGATGATCAGTTTGTGGAATTTTCGAAAGCATTTATGGATGCTCGAAAACCAGTATTTGCAATTTGTCACGGCCCACAGTTGCTCATTACCGCTAAAGCGTTAGAGGATCGTGAGGCAACAGGTTTTAGATCAATTAAGCAAGATATGATTTATGCAGGAGCAAAATATGTAGACAAGGAAGTCGTTGTTTGCCAACATCAATTGGTCACTAGTCGTCAACCTGATGATATCCCCGCATTTAACCGCGAATCCTTAAAATTATTAGAAAAACTTTAAGAATGAAGGAGGCTTGCACATAATTACTTTCAGTTTACGCAATTTTTCTTTTTGCGTTTTATACTGAAAATATTCGGCGAGGCATTATCCTCGTACCGCATATTTTCTTGAATTTGTGGCCAATAATGCGAGGCCAAATTCGTTTTCGACCTTCGGCTTTCCGCGAACAGAAAATCTTGTGACACCTAAATTTGCCTTCAAAAATCCAAGGCTCTACGTCAATTTTACGTTGACGGTAAATAGCTGCTGTTTCTTCTTCAAGGTGATGTGCTACTTCAGATAACGCTTTTATCGATAGCTGTTCATCATTTTCGCGTTTTATTTCAGGGATGATTTGATGTTCAAGTAACTCGTCGTAAAGTGTATTCGATTTTTCTATGAGGGTAGCGTGATGTCTTTCCACTGATTCTTTCCTGACAAATGTGAATTTATTGGCATTCGCTTCAATCTTTGTACCGTCGATAAAAATCGCTTCTTGATCGATCCATTTTTCTTCAACCAACTGACTACGGAATTGTACAAACCATTGTCGAAGTAGTTCTGTCATATCTGGATGTACACGGAAACGGTTAATCGTGCGGTAACTTGGCCCATACCCTTGGGCTAGCCACATCATACGAAAACTACCTTTCTTCAGGTCCTCAATTTTACGAACTGAAAAAGTGATTTGGTAGTAGGATACTTAAATTCTAGCAGGAGATGTCCTTTTTTGTTGCCTGAATTTATGTAGAGATTTACTTGCTATAGAAGAAATATTAGTTGTTTGGAGTGAAAGGGTCCGCCGTAAAGCAGAACAACGGCTACGAAGGAAACATAAAAATATAGCAGTTCCAATTTTACTCATCGTAAAATTGGAACTGCTTTTAATTTTGAAGTGGGTTTTGTTCCAGCCTCTTTTTTTATTTTCAAAATATATTAATATTTCTTCGAGAATAAGATATTGTAGTAGAAACAACATATTTATGAGGTGAAAGAGATGAAGAGTTGTATAGAGCCACATAGGACAAGATTAAATGAAGCATTTACTTATTTGCATGAACATCCAGAAATCAGTTGGGAAGAAGTCGGAACGACGGCGTATTTAAAAAAATTGATTGAACAAGAGGGGTATCCAGTTCAAACATTTGATGAATGTACAGGGCTCGTTGTTGAAGTTGGCGAAGGACCCATTTGTATTGGAATCCGAGCTGATATGGATGCACTTTGGCAAGAAGTAGATGGCGTATTTAAAGCCAATCATTCTTGTGGGCATGATGCACATATGACGATTGGTTTCGGAACATTCCTTGCGATGAAAGACATTGGTTTTCCAAAGAATATTCGGTTGAAGTGGATTTTTCAACCTGCTGAAGAAAAAGGGCAAGGTGCACTGAAGCTTCTTAAATTGGGTGTTTTAGACGATGTGGACTATTTGTATGGAGTACACCTTCGACCTATTCAAGAGATTCCAGATGGTACCGCATCAGCAGCCATTTGTCACGGCGCTGCAGGCATGATACATGGAACCATTCATGGGCAAGATGCACATGCAGCAAGACCTCATCTCGGTCAAAATGCTATAGAAGTTTGTGCGGCGATTGTTCAAGGATTACAAGCCATACACATGGATCCACTTATCCCTTATTCAGTGAAAATGACCAAATTGCATGCTGGAAGTGAGACGGGTAATATCATCCCAGGTAAAGCCTCGTTTATACTTGATGCAAGAGCTCAAACAAATGAAGCGATGGAAATCCTTCAAAGCAAAATAGCTGAAGTCATTAAACATGTCGAGTCTATCTATCATGTCACGATTCAATACGATGTAGAAGAAGGATTAGTAGCAGCGATTGTAGATGAAGAGGCACATGACCTTATGGCGCAAGCCATCATAGAAGTATTGGGTTCTGAAAATTATAAATCACGAATCACTACATCTGGTGGAGAAGATTTTCATTTCTATCCTTTACACAAACCTAATTTAAAAGCAACGATGCTTGGACTAGGATGTGGCTTGTCTCCAGGATTGCATCATCCGAGCATGACGTTTAATCAAGAACGCATACATACTGGAATTGATATTCTTACGAAAACAATTGTAAATACCATTCAATTAATAGCTAAGAAATAAGAGCGCGAACAAAAGAGTCTTAATCAAAATAAAAACTCATATTCCTATCATTTGCACGGTTTCGAAAAAGATGATGGTCGGCTATTTCTTTCGCTTTCCGCGGACGAAACGCTAGACCCCATAGGCTCAGCTGTCATAGCTAGCTGAGCCTATGGGGTCTAGCTTGTCTCGTTTTCCCGCAGGAGTCTTTAGAAATAGCCGACCTTTTTACATTGTACAATTCGTTTGCGACGAAGCTAGCAAAGCGATAAAGAAACAGAAACAGAAACAGGAGCACCGGTTTTTCTAGAGACGAAGAGACTGAAGCCGTGCCCGTGAAACGAGTCCGCTGTAACAGGAATCACCATTTTCTTGTGCACACTTTTTTTCAATCGTATACAGTAATATTCACTCATTTTCATGTTAGTTTACAGTCTGAAATAAGATTGCTTCGGCAATCTTATTTTTATTGCATTCATAAGCAGATGCTTATATAATCGTACTATTGTTAATGGATAAGGAGATACTTATGGATTATATAGCACTTGAGCAGTATTTAAAGGGCATTGGTGATCAAAATCGTTTAAGGATTCTAACCTATCTGAGCCGCGAATCTTTATGTGTATGTGAATTGACGGAATTGCTGCAAATGACGCAACCGGCGATTAGTCAGCATATGCGAAAGCTGAAGGAAGCGGGTATTGTAGTAGAGGAAAAGCGTGGTCGTTGGACAATCTGGTCATTGCAAGTTCAACACCCTCAGTTTCATGTGTTATCCCATTTACTTAGTTTACTACCAAAACCTACAAGGACGGTAGAAAATCTAAGAAATGAAGGAAAAAAAGTCATGTGTGAAGGATAAGTGGAGGTACCAAAATGGATTTATGGTTAGCAAGTATTGTTTTTATTGTGACGTTAATTTTCGTAATCTGGCAACCAAGAGGGTTGTCAATTGGTTGGTCAGCGATGGCTGGTGCGGGAATTGCACTGCTCGTTGGCGTTGTAAATTTTCAAGATGTAATTGATGTTACTGGAATTGTGTGGAATGCGACATTAACCTTTATTGCGTTGATTATTATCTCGTTAATTTTAGACGAAATCGGATTCTTTGAATGGGCGGCTCTTCATATGGCACGCTTTGCAAAAGGGAGTGGCATGCGTATGTTCCTGCTAGTCACACTTCTTGGAGCAGCGGTCGCAGCTTTATTTGCAAATGACGGAGCAGCCCTTATTTTAACACCGATTGTACTAGCGATGGTTCGTGCACTCGATTTCAAAGACAAGATGATTTTGCCGTTTATTATGGCATCTGGTTTTATCGCAGATACAGCTTCACTTCCGTTCGTAATTAGTAACTTAGTGAATATTGTATCAGCAGATTTCTTTGGCATAGGATTTATCGAATATGCTTCCCGCATGTTTGTGCCTAATTTATTTAGTTTAGCAGCGAGTATGTTAGTCCTCTATCTGTTCTTCGGAAAATCCATTCCGAAACACTTTGATGAGAAGATGTTAAAAGAACCAAAAGAAGCATTAAAAGATATACGCATGTTTCATATTTCGTGGTATGTACTTGGAGTTTTACTAATCGGCTATTTCTTAAGCGAATCTTTAAATATTCCAGTATCTTTTATAGCGTCAAGTGTAGCCTTGATATTCTTATTTATTGGCCGCAAAAGTTCGGCGGTTCACACGATGAATGTGATTAAAGGCGCACCATGGGCGATCGTCTTTTTCTCAATTGGAATGTATGTGGTGGTATACGGCCTGCGTAATGTTGGGTTAACCTCAGTATTAACAGATGTTATTGAGTGGACATCCAGTCATGGTTTATATGCAGCAACGCTTGGAATGGGCTTTATAGCGGCTATTTTATCCGCGGTTATGAACAATATGCCGACTGTGATGATTGATGCTCTTGCGATTGCAGATACGAATACGACTGGCGTTATGCGTGAAGCACTTATTTATGCAAATGTGATTGGATCTGATTTGGGACCGAAAATGACACCAATTGGATCGCTTGCAACATTATTGTGGTTGCATGTATTAAGTCAAAAAGGTGTGAAGATTGCTTGGGGCACTTATTTTAAAGTAGGGGTATTATTAACGGTTCCAACATTATTCATTACATTAACAGGTCTTTATTTATGGTTAACAATAATTCACTAAAAAAGGATGATATTTATGGAAAAGAAGATTTTTTATTTTTTGTGTACAGGTAACTCATGTCGTTCACAGATAGCTGAAGCGTTTGGTCATAAGTACTTAGGCGAAAAGTATGATGTTTATTCGGCTGGCATCGAAGCTCACGGTCTTAATCCAAATGCGATTAAAGCAATGGATGAAATTGGCATCGATATTCGCAATCAAACTTCAGATGTGATCGATTCGAAGTTATTAAATCAAGCAGACATTGTGGTGACTTTGTGTGGAGACGCTAATGACAAATGTCCAGTTACTCCACCTCACGTGACACGTTGGCATTGGGGCTTTGATGATCCTGCTCGTGCGGAAGGAACAGAAGAAGAGAAGTGGGCAGTATTTCAACGTGTGCGTGACGAAATTGATGCGCGAATTAAACAATTTTCAGAAACAGGAAAATAACAAAAAGCGGCGTCGTGAAATTCCACGACGTCGCTTTTATATGTTTTTTCCCATATAAAGTTCATGGACGTATTCGCCATTAATGAAGAGTGAGTTCAGTCGTGTTCCTTCAACGCTATACCCCATTTTAGTATAGAGTGAAATTGCTCGGTCATTTTTCTCGATCACTGTTAATTCTAAGCGAGTAATGCCTACTTCTTGTGCCCAAATCTCTGCTTTTTTTAACAAGGTTTTCCCTACATTTTGACCATAGTACGCTTTCCTAACCCCAATTACGAGTGAAGACCGATGACTAGCGCGTGGAGCAGGTCCTGACATTAATGTTAGGAAGCCAGCAAATTCCCCGTTAAGAATACCAACAAACATTCCAGAGGTCTCTGCTTTTTTCCATTCGCCAATTCGTTTACGAATGGATTGGACAGTCATTTTTCTCTCGTCTTTGCCAAAAAGCATATAGTCTGATTCGGCATCGATGTCTTGATGAAGAAGTATGAGGTCATGTGCATCATGTAAATCAACAGGCCGAACAATAAGAACATTCTCTGGTGTAGTTGAGGAAGACAGACTGAATTCAAGTACATCAGATTTTTTAATAAAGGTCACTGAAGTCCCAATGTGAACGTCCTTAATAATATAGTCTGAATCGATCCAAGCTAAAAAATGAGATGCGGGCGGCTTTGTTTTTTTCCACCAACTGCTATTTAAGTAAGCAGCATTTGGCAATTGTTGACCGACAATGTTTTCAATAGCGGTATATGTAAGAGTAATTTCCTTGTGTTCAGCTTTAGCAAAAAATAATGCAAGAGGAATATACTTTGTATCTAGTTTCTTTACCATAAATAACCTCTTTTCTGAATCTAAAGATACGCATGTGTAATAGGATTATTTTATCATTGTAAGAATGAGACTGCACTACTTTAAATGCAACTGAAGAAGTAAAGTGAAAAAGCTGATAGGTAGTTGTGTTCAAATATCACTTATGTTTAACTATTTAAAACACACGTTTCTCCATGTTCATCAAAAAATAGTAAGTGAGGGATTCGGATGATTAGACGATTAAGTGAAGCAGATCGACAACAAACGGTGGAGTTCGTATCTAAAAAACCAGCGGAAAATGTTTTTATAATTGGGGATATTGAAGGGCACGGTTTTCATTCGGAAATCCAAACATTATGGGGAGATTTTAATGAACAAAACAACTTAAATGGTGTTTTATTAAAATATGATCAGAATTTTATTGTTTATGCACCTGATGAATTTGATGCAAAAGGGTTTGCACACATTATCAATCAAGATACTTCATTTATTTACTTATCTGGAATTGAAGATATGGTCAACCAAGTCATCCCTTACATCATCGCAAAACCCAAAAAAACAAGAGTTCTCTATTACGCGAAATGCGAAACTACAAAATTTCTCCCAGTTATTCCTGAAACCATTACATTAGAGAAGGCTAGTGGGGAAGATGCTCAAGCAATCATTTCGCAAATGAAGGCCATTCCTGAATTTGCAGAAGGGACCTATAGTGTTGAGCGTAAGCGAGTAGCGCTAGAAAAAGGTTTGGCGCGTGCATATTATGTAAAAGAAGATGGGGTCATCGTGAGTTCCGCTTCCAGTACGGCTGAAAATAGTCAGTCGGCCATGATTGTAGGGGTAGGAACAATCCCAGCGTTCCAAAAAAATGGTCTTGCCACGTACTGTATGTCAAAGTTATGTGGGGAGTTATTGGCTGAAAAAAAGATGTTGTGTCTGTTCTATGACAACCCGTCTGCGGGTACTATTTACAAGCGAATTGGCTTTGTAGATATCGGAAAATGGAGCATGTGGACATACTAAAATAAATGAATCAGTTGAATCTACAAAGGGTATGGTGGTTTAATAGAGAAAAGAGAAAACTAGAGGAGTTTGAGCACAGTGCTTCACTATAAAACCTATATCGAATCACCAAATGCTCCGTGGGTAACATTTGTCCATGGTGCAGGAGGTAGTTCTTCCATTTGGTACAAGCAAATAAGAGAATTTAAAAAAGCTCATAACGTTTTACTAATTGACCTCCGTGGTCATGGGAAATCAGATCGAGGCAGATGGGAAAAAGGCGATTCTTTTTCACAAATTGCGGATGAAGTAAAAGATGTCTTGAATGAATTAAATATTGATCAAACACACGTTGTAGGAATGTCTCTTGGAACAATTGTTGCCCAGACAATGGCAGAACGTTTTCCAGAACGCGTTTCTTCTCTCATTTTAGGAGGGGCTGTGATTCGACTCGATATTCGGACGAAATTACTGTTATGGACAGGACGTATGACGAAACGGTTTATTCCCTATATGTTATTATATAAATTATTTGCATGGATCATCATGCCGAGGAAACGACATGAAGAATCCCGTTTAGTTTTCGTTAACCAAGCGAAAAAAATGTGTCAAAAAGAGTTTATTAAGTGGTTTTCATTAACGAAACTAATCAATCCTTATTTAGCGCGACTTCAAATGAAAACAAACGCAATACCAACATTATTTTTAATGGGGGAAGAAGATTATTTATTTATGCCGCCAGTCGAAGAGTTAGTTAGACGTAACGAGGAATTCAAACTCATTAAAATTAGTAATTCAGGTCATGTTTGTAACATTGATCAACCTGAAGTATTCAACCAACTGTCAATTGACTTTATTTCATCTATTCAAAATGGAAAAGCTATCGCCATCTAAGGGTGATAGCTTTTTTACTTTCTCATTTTATGTGGTAAAATAAGGACCGTTAAGTTCTAATTATTGGAGGATACACATGGAAAAAGTATATGTACTAGGACATAAAAATCCAGATACCGATTCGATTTCTTCTGCGATTGTTTATGCGCATTTAAAACGCGAATTAGGAATGGATGCAAAAGCAGTTCGTTTAGGCGAAGTACAAAATGAAACCGCATTTGCTTTAGATAAATTTGGGTTTGAAGCTCCGCTATTAATAGAAAAAGCATCATCTGATGTAAAACAAGTTATTTTAGTTGATCATAATGAAAAACAACAAAGTGTAGATGATATTGAGGACGTACAAGTGATCGAAGTCATTGATCATCACCGCATTGCGAACTTTGAGACAGCAGATCCATTGTATTTCCGAGCGGAACCAGTAGGATGTACAGCGACGATTTTAAACAAGTTATATAAAGAAAATGGTGTTGAAATTCCACCAAATATTGCAGGACTGATGTTGTCAGCGATTATTTCAGATTCCTTGTTATTTAAATCACCTACATGTACTCAACAAGACATTGCTGCAGCAAAAGAACTTGAAACAATAGCGGGAGTTGACGCGTTAGAGTACGGTTTGGAGATGTTAAAAGCAGGTGCGGACTTAAGTGATAAAACGCTAGAAGATTTGCTGTCGCTAGATGCAAAAGAATTTGGGATGGGTGAGTATAAAGTAGAAATTGCCCAAGTTAACGCGGT
Source organism: Paenisporosarcina sp. (assembly GCA_041576455.1). Lineage (GTDB taxonomy): Bacteria > Bacillota > Bacilli > Bacillales_A > Planococcaceae > Paenisporosarcina. Next base: position 8,763 of record JBFGKX010000074.1, read on the forward strand.
AGACGTTTCGGATGTGATGAATCGTCAAGCTGATTTAGAAGATTTAATTTATCGCAAAATTGCTGATAAAAGACTAGATCTATTCTTTTTCGTTGTAACGGATATTTTAAATAACGATTCTGTCGCTTTAGCACTAGGAAGCCAAGCGATAAAAGCAGAAAAAGCATTTGGGGTTCCATTTGTGAATAATGTTGCGTTATTAAAAGGGGTAGTATCTCGTAAGAAACAAGTTGTACCGGTATTAACAGAAGCATTAAGTGAATAACCTCAAAGCCGACTCTGACATCTAGAGTCGGTTTTTTCGTTCATTCTACCGAGGAATTACTGAGGAGAAGCAAAGAAACCTTTAAAGCGAAATGAAGGCCCATAAGCAGATAAATTGCGACCGTCTACTGAACACACTAAAATAACAATGAGGTGATTACCATGAAAATTGAAATATGGTCGGACTATGTTTGTCCTTTTTGTTATATAGGTAAACGTAAATTGGAAGAAGCGATGGCAACGACTGGTTTAGCCGAAAACATCGATATTCAATTTAAAGCATATCAACTTGACCCAAATACTCCAGCGGTTTCAGATAAAACAACATATGAAATGTTGGCTGAGAAATATCGTACAACTCCTGAGGGTGCGAAACAAATGACGCAATCTGTTCAACAACAAGCTCAAACGGTAGGACTTGAATATGATTTTGATCGAATTAAGCCTACTAACACCTTTGATGCGCACCGATTAGCCAAATGGGCGGAAGTACAAGGGAAGCCAGCAGAAGTTAGTGAACGATTACTAAAAGCCTATTTCATTGAAGCACAAACTATTGGGCAACATGAAGTGCTACTAAACATAGCTGAAGAACTCGGCTTGGATCGTATGCAGGCAGCTGAAATATTATCTTCAAATGCATATGCATCTGAAGTGAGCCAAGATATACAAGAAGGAATGTCAATCGGCGTTCAGGGTGTTCCATTTTTTGTTATTAACCGAAAGTATGCCATTTCGGGTGCGCAACCTTCAGAGATTTTTGCAGAAGCTTTACGAAAAGTGGCAGAAGAAGAAGGCATTTCACCCAAATTACAAACTCTTGGTCAAAGCGATGTTGGTATCTGTAAAGATGATAAGTGTGAAATTTAATAAAACAGGAGAGTGTCGCTTTGATTTTAAGGCGATGCTCTCCTGTTTTATTAAAAAACTATTTTATCTTTTTCGTTCAAATCCTTTATAGCGCGAGCCTTGAAAGGTGAGCATTCCTAAATCTTTTTCAGCCAACAAGCCGAATTCTGAACCATTGATACCTAACTCAATTCGATCTCCGCTCTGTACTTGAAAGGTTACATAATACCACGTGCTAGCTGATGAATTACTGCGCCCGCCTGAAGTTTTTGTTCTTTTTGAAACGAC
>JBFGKX010000075.1:0-10098 GCA_041576455.1 Paenisporosarcina sp.
ACTGATGCTGTTGTATCAGCACTTTCGTTTCCAGCTTCAACTGCTGCTTCTAAAGCCGCTTCTGTTTCTGTTGTTACAGTTGCTTCTTCTTCAACAGTTGTTGCTGTCGTTAAAGCTGCGTTCGTTTCCGCTACTACTGATGCTGTTGTATCAGCACTTTCGTTTCCAGCTTCAACTGCTGTTTCTAATGCCGCTTCTGTTTCTGTTGTTACTGTTGCTTCTTCTTCAACAGTCGTTGCTGTCGTTAAAGCTGCGTTCGTTTTAGCTACTACTGATGCTGTTGTTTCAGCACTTTCGTTTCCAGCTTCAACTGCTGTTTCTAAAGCCGCTTCTGTTTCTGCTGTTACTGTCGCTTCTTCTTCAACATCTGTTGCTGTCGTTAAAGCTGCGTTCGTTTTAGCGATCAAAGAAGCTGTTGTATTTTCCCCTTTAACCTTGGCATCAACGGAACCTGTCGACTTCAGATCACTATTTGATTTTACAGATTCATTCGTTGATTCCACTTTTACATTTGATGTCGCACTTTCTTGCGAGTTAATTTTTAAGGTTGAATCTTCATTCGATTCGAAAATGGTAACATTTTTAATTGAACCTTCATTTGTATTCAATAAAGAATCGTTACCTGCCGCAGAGGAAGACCCCGCTCCAATTAATAAACTCGCTGCTAATCCACCTGTAATGGTTAAAGTTCTTAGTACGTTTTTCATGTTCAATTCTCTCCTTTTAGTATAAGTTTTTATATGCGACTTATAGTAGAAGAGAGAATTTGAGGTGGTTGTGACGGTGGTGCATTTAACCATTGATTAAAGAATAGCCGGTTTTTTCCAAAATAAGCTAAATATCCATTCAGACTTGTCACATCAATTCCATTTAACACTGCAATTGCTGCAGCACTTGTTGTGGCTGGCGCGTTCGTCTGAGTGGAGGGACCTGGCTGGAAAGTTGGTGTTACTTTCAACCTTTCGAAATCCGTTGGTTCTTTAATTGGATAAAGTACCACCTTTGCACTTCGAGGCGATACATTTGTTATTTCACCTTCAAAAGCAAATTCACTTTGTGATTGATCTTTCATCGCTTTTCCTTGGATTTCTCCAATCTTCAGCGATTTGATACGTTCCGACTCAACTTTTCCAATGTCACGACTCGAAATCGACTCTTGATTTGCTTTAACATCAGGACTCTTCATCCCGTCCGTCTTAGTTGTAACCGTTTCAACTACTTCCATTTTTGTTGATTGAGACGGATTCGAAATCTCTACATCAACTTCAGATTCAATTAAAGGAACTTGCGGATTAATCTCAGCTTCCACATGAACCCCTGAAGAACCACTATCATCTTTCACCACTTCGGCATCTACTTTCACTGTATCCTTCGAAGCTTCAGCTTTAGCAATTGGTGTATCGACTGTAAGTTTAGGTGTTGTCAAAACTTCCGCTTCCGCTTTCACTTCAACTTCATTCACTTTAATTGATGGAGTTGTTGAAATGTTGGCTTTCACAATCGGCTTTTCACTAACCACAGATTTCGTTATATTTTGTGTTGTTTTATTGACTGTTTCAACAATTTTTGTGGTAGGTTGAATCGACTCTTTTTGATCTGTCTCAAGCGCACTCGCTTCTTCCACTTGAGAACTAGTGTTAGCCACTTTCTCAGTAACTGTTTCACTAACTTCTGATGGTTCTTTCAAAGTCGCTTCTAGTAATCCACCTTCCGCTGAAGCAAAGGTTGGAATACTCAACACACCAAAAAGAAACGCGATTTGCATCATTCGTTTGTGCACGTCGTCATTCACCTCCTTTCGGTCATTATAAAGTAGTCACTGTTTAAATTTCAAAAATAATCTACAGTTATAACGATAAAGTGTCTTTCTGCTCATGTGGATAAGCCGAAAGGTCTACACCGAATCAATGCATACTGCTACTTTTTAACAAGAAAATCAATTGAAAAATCCCGGTCATCTTGTGATGGCCAGGATTCATGATTACTTAATCATTTTGGAAGGATCCACAATCGTATCAAACTCTTCTTCTGTTAATAATCCACTTTGAAGGGCAGCTTCTTTTAAAGTACTTCCTTTTTCATGGGCTTGTTTTGCTATTTTGGCTGCATTTTCGTATCCGATATGAGGGTTTAGGGCGGTAACGAGCATTAACGAATTGCTGACATGGTGTGCGAGTTGTTCAACATTCGGCTCAATTCCTACCACACAGTTGTCATGGAAGCTACGCATGCTATCACTCAACAATCGCACAGATTGCATAAAATTATAGAAAATGACCGGTTTAAAAACGTTCAATTCAAAGTTACCTTGACTCGCGGCAATGCCAATCGTTGCATCATTCCCCATGACTTGCGTGGCGACCATTGTCATGGCTTCACTTTGAGTTGGGTTTACCTTCCCAGGCATGATGGAACTTCCTGGTTCATTTGCCGGAATTGTGATTTCCCCAATTCCACTTCGCGGTCCACTCGCTAACCAGCGCACATCATTGGCAATTTTCATTAAATCAGCCGCTAATGCTTTTAATGCGCCATGAGCATATACTAATTGATCATGACTCGTTAGCGCATGAAATTTATTCGATGAGGACACAAATTTCGAACCTGTATCTCCACTAATTTCTTTTGCTACTCGATCGCCAAATTCAGCATGTGCATTAATTCCGGTTCCCACTGCAGTTCCACCTATTGCTAGTTCCGTCACGTGAACTAAACTTTCACGGACCATTTCTTCACTTTTTACTAACATATGCTTCCATCCACTAATTTCTTGGCCGAGCGTTAAGGGAGTCGCATCTTGTAAATGTGTTCTGCCAATTTTAATAATGTCCTTAAATTCCTGTTCTTGCTTACTGAATGTATTTCGCAGCCGTTCCAGTTCCGGCATCAACATTGATTGAACAACTTCAACCGCGGCAATATGCATGGCCGTCGGATACGTATCATTTGAACTTTGTGATTTATTGACATCATCATTTGGGTGTAGGAATTCTTCTATACCATCTTCTTTTAAAATCTCATTGCCTCGATAAGCAATCACTTCATTCACATTCATATTTGATTGCGTGCCACTTCCTGTTTGCCAAACAACTAAAGGGAAATGTTCATTCCATTTTCCTTCTTGTATTTCAGACGCCGCACGAGATATGGCCTTCATTTTATGTTCACTTAATCCCCCAAGATCATAATTCACTTTTGCCGCAGCCTTCTTTAATACCGCAAATGCATGAATCAATTCTAGAGGCATCAATTCAGTTCCAATGGCAAAGTTCTCTTTACTTCGTTGTGTTTGAGCACCCCACATCTTTTCAGCAGGTACTTGAATCTCACCAATAGAATCTCGTTCTACTCTAAAGTCCATGAATCATTCTCCTTTCTGTTGCGTTAAAACTTGTTTACACATTGGTTATCTGTATTAAACATTTCTCTAACAACTGTTCTTTACCTGCCTCATTGTATGCCGTCTTTTTGAAATAAGAAGATGTTATTAAATCGAGTCATCTTCATTTAGGTTATCCACATTGTGCATAACACATTCTTATCCCCACATGAGTTCCTTTTTCCAATACCCAAATGGAGTAAATCCAGTATTATAAAAAAACTTCCGATTAGACAAAGCATTCATCTAATCGGAAGTTTTTTGTATGCTATTGAATTAAATTTAAGAATTGTCTCGTTCTATCTTCTTTTGGTGACGTAAACATCTCTTTTGGTTGACTACGTTCAATGATCTTGCCTTGATCCATAAAAATGACTTCATCTGCAACGTCATTCGCAAAGCGCATTTCGTGTGTGACAACAACCATTGTAATCCCTTCTTCTGCAAGTGATTTCATGACTTGTAAAACTTCTCCGACAAGCTCTGGATCTAGTGCAGAAGTAGGTTCGTCAAATAGCATCACTTGGGGTTCTAGTGCTAGTGCACGAGCAATGCCTACACGCTGTTGTTGCCCACCCGACAGTTGGTGTGGGTAGAAATCAAGTTTGTCCCCTAACCCTACTTTGTTTAATAAATATTCTGCCTTTTTACGCGCATCCACTTTAGACATCTTCTTCACGACCGTTGGACCTTCCATGACGTTTTGTATAGCTGTCATATGGGGAAATAAATTATAGTGTTGAAACACCATTGCTGATTTTCTTCTAAATATATCAAAGGCTTTCTTAGAAATTTTATGGGAGAAGTCAGCAGATTGATTATCGATTTGAATGTTGCCCGCTGTTGGCGTTTCTAATAGATTTAGACATCTGAGTAAAGTCGTCTTCCCTGATCCGGAAGGGCCAATAACGACAATTACTTCACCTTTGTTCACTTGCAAATCGATGCCTTTCAAAACTTCTAAGTCCCCAAACTGTTTGTATAAACCATTAATTGTAATCATCCTATGCCCCTCTCTTCACTCATTCCCTCGCATTACTTCGCTGTATATCGATCAAATCGATGTTCCAATCGACCTTGAACGAGCGAAAGGAGGAAACAAATGATCCAATAAATGACTGCCGCTTCTGTATAGAGAAGTAACACTTCATAATTGGTTGCTGCAATTTCTTGCGCTCTTCTAAACATCTCCGTGACAAGAATTAAAGAAGCTAATGATGTGTCTTTCACTAAACTAATGAACGTATTTGATAATGGGGGAATAGATACCCGTGTAGCTTGAGGCAATATCACACGTTTTAACGTTTGAGCATATGACATTCCAATCATATGAGCTGCTTCCCATTGTCCTTTTGGGATCGATAAAATGGCAGCACGGATAACTTCTGAAGCATATGCACCCACATTTAATGAAAACCCTATAATAGCTGCAGGAAATGGATCAATAACAATCCCAATTGAACCCAACCCATAAAATAGAATAAACAATTGGACTAGCAATGGGGTTCCTCGAATTGCAGAAACGTAAAAGCGAGCAATCCATTGAAACGGCTTAACCGTTGAAATTCTTGCTAATGCTGTTAGTACCGCTAGTGTTAATCCGATAACAAAGGATATAAAAGATAAAGGAAGCGTATAAACGACAGCACCCTCCAGCAAAGGCTGGAGGGAAGATTGCGCGATATCTAGGTAGCGCTCCATTTTGTCAGGCTCCATCGAAAAATTATTCCAAAACATTTTCGCCGAACCATTTTTCTGAGATTTTATCATACGTTCCGTCTTCAATCATTTCATTCAATGCTTCATTGACTGCATCAACTAGCGTTTCATTTTCTTTACGGAACATTAACCCACTTTGTGAAGCATCTTCTGCTTCAACCACAATTTGAATCGGAGCATCCGGTTTTTGCTTTTGAAAGTCTAATACTGATAATTTATCATTAATGGTTACATGTACACGTTTCGAGTTTAACAATTCAATGGCTTGGTTAAATCCATCGACACCTACAAGCTCAGCTCCATAAGAAGTTGCCATATCTGCATAGTTACTTGTTAACGATTGCGCAGATTTTAACCCTTTAATGTCTTCGAAGCTTTTCACATCTGTGTTATCTGCATGAGCAACTAAAACGGCAGCAGAAGAAATATATGGATTAGAGAAATCGTATTTTTCTAAACGATCTTCGCGAATCCCAACTTGGTTAGCAATCATGTCAAATCTTTTCGAATCAAGACCTGCAAACATTGCATCCCATTGTGTTTCCATGAATTTCGGTTCTACACCTAAACGAGACGCAATTTCTTCAGCAATTTCAACGTCAAAGCCAGTTAGCTTTCCACTTTCATCATGAAATGTAAACGGTGGGTACGTTCCTTCTGTACCAATTAATAGTTCTCCATCTTCCTTCACTTTTGCGAACAAATCCGCTTCTTTAGATCCAACATTACTTTCATCATTTGATGAACCATTTTCTTTTGAACTACCACAAGCTGCTAGTAGAAAAACAGCTGCTAACATCATCATAAATACATAACTAAATTTTTTCATTTCAATTCCCCCTAAATCATATAGACTTACTTGGCTTTAGCTATCATAACGAACGACTAACCATTCGTCAAAGGAAAAATCTCAAATAATTAAAGACCAAAAATTAAGAATATATCTATAATATTCGCATTCTTACTTGTTAAAATTATTTACTCCGTTTTAAAAACGCTAAAAAGAGTGAATGATTCCATAAGTATCGATATACTTAAGATTAGTTCGACATCCGTAATACTAGGGAGAGATGACAATGGTTGAGAATTTACCAACACGCTCAGAAGTCCATCTAAATGAAACGTGGAATTTAAATGATTTATTTCCATCTGAAGCAGCTTATCAAGCGGCACTTATTAATGTAGAAACAGATGTTCATTCATTTCAAAAGCAGTTTGAAGGCCAAATCACGAATGCTCAAATTGCTGAAGAAGCACTAGCAAGTTATGCAAGCATTTATGAAAAGTTCGTGCCAATTGGTACTTATGCAAGTCTAGCCTATAGTACTGATCAAACGGATAGCGACGCTCAAATGAGATCAGCTAAATTCAGCTCGATTTCAGCCAATTTAAGCAGCAAACTATCTTTTGTGGATAGTGAACTTCTTGAACTACCAGTTGAAGTGTTAGAAGACGCAATGAAAAATTCTACTGAATTTGGTCATTATTTAAAGAAACTTATTCGTCGTAAGCCTCACCAACTTCATCCGGAAGTTGAAAAAACGTTGGCCGCTTACTCTTCTACCTTCGACAGTCCTTATGGATTGTACAATACAACAAAAATGGTTGACCTATCTTTTGAAGATTTCGAAGTAAATGGTCAAAAATATCCATTAAGCTATGTATTATTTGAGGGGGACTGGGAAGGGGAAACCGATAAAGACATTCGACGTGCAGCATTTGAATCTTTCTCCAATCAACTAAAAAACTATCAACATACAACCGCCAAAACGTATGATGTGAAATTGCAAATCGAAAAAACGACTGCCGACCTTCGTGGGCATGACTCTATCTTTAATTACTTATTATTTGGTCAGGAAGTTGATCAATCTTTGTTTAATCGTCAAATTGACTTAATTATGACTGAGCTAGCACCACATATGCGTAAGTACGCAAAACTTCTTCAAGATGTTCATGGGTTAGAAAAAATGACGTTTGCGGACTTGAAGATTTCACTAGATCCTTCATACGAACCAAAAATCACAATTGAAGAATCTAAAAAATACATGAACGATGCACTTGCTATTATGGGTGATGACTATTTAGACATGGTCAATCGCTCGTTTGATGAACGTTGGATTGACTTCGCACAAAATAAAGGAAAATCAACAGGTGCATTCTGTTCAAGTCCCTATGGTGCGCACCCTTACATCTTGATTTCTTGGTCTAGCCGAATGAATGAAGTGTTTGTGTTAGCTCATGAACTTGGGCATGCTGGTCATTTTTATAATGCACACAAAACACAAAATGTCTTCAACTCTCGTCCATCGTTGTATTTCATCGAAGCTCCTTCAACAATGAATGAAATGTTGATGGCGAACCACTTACTGAAGAACTCAGACGATCCGAAATTTAAGCGTTGGGTTATCTCTTCCATCGTTGCGCGGACGTATTATCACAACTTTGTAACTCATTTGCTTGAAGCTGCTTTCCAGCGCAAAGTCTATGAGCGTGTAGATGCAGGACAAAATGTAAATGCCGGCATACTAAATGATATTAAACTCGGTGTATTAGAAGAGTTCTGGGGAGATGCCGTTGAGATTACACCTGGTGCAGAATTAACTTGGATGCGTCAACCTCATTACTATATGGGCTTATATCCTTACACATATAGCGCAGGCTTAACGATTTCGACACAAGTTTCCAAACGTATTTTAGAAGAAGGAGAACCTGCTGTTGAACAGTGGTTAAACGTACTTCAAGCAGGAGGCACGAAATCTCCAGTGGAACTTGCTCAAATGGCGGGTGTTGATATTACCACAGATCAACCGCTTCGAGACACGATAGCTTATATCGGGGAGTTAATTGACGAATTGGTGAAGTTAACCGAAGAAATTGAAAACGGAAAATAAGCCAAAACAAAACGAACCTCAGCCATCGATTATGGTTAAGGTTCGTTTTCACGTTAACTATCCTTCTATTCGTTCGCTTACCAAAGGCACTGAGGCATCTTTGGAGACATGAAACCGAGAGAATACTGCAAATGGATTGGGGTTTAATTTTAAGTAAGTAAATAGGAAACATCCCATTATAACAATTAAACTTCCAACACCTTGAATCCAAGTCATTCTTTCCCCTAACCATAAAAACGCTATGATGGCTGTAAAAATAGGATTAAAATTCAAAAAAATACCGGAAGTCGTTGCGCCTATTTTTTTCACCCCAATATTCCATAACAACATGCATACAACTGTCGAGACAACGCCTGTATACAAAATCGACTGAATGAATGAAGCATCTACTTGCTTAACGTCAAAACCATCTGCGTGAAAAGGAAGTAAAATCATCACCCCGAATATTCCCGAGTACAAAGTCGCCATTAACGGCGTTACATATTTCATTGCCCATTTACTTGTTACTGAGTATAATCCCCACACACATACCGCTGCGCCCATTAATAAATCACCTTTATTAAAACCAATTGAAAACAGCACTTCGAGATGCCCCTTTGAAAGAACCAAAAGTACACCCACTAATGAAAGGAACATTGCCCCTAATTGATAGGCGGTTATTTTCTCTTTTAAAAATAAGAACGAAAATAACGCAATTGAAAAAGTATTTAATGTGGAAATCAAGCCCACATTTGTTGCGGACGTGAATTCCAAAGCAAAAAATTGAAAAAGATTAAAAAAGACAACACCTGTGAACCCCATCAGAATTAACGGGACAATCGCTTTTCGAGAAACCAAGAGGCTTTTTTCTTTCCACCAGACAATTGGAATCAAACAAATCACCGCAATTAGCCACCTCAACGTCGTTAATGTCACGGGCGATGCATGATCAACTAATGATTTTCCAACAACAAAATTGCCCCCCCATAAGAAGCTTGTAAACAATAATAAGAAATAATAAAAATACGGCATCCCGCTCAACCCCTTAAAAGCTATAGGTTTATTTTATCATCCATTCGGGATATGCCATATATTATTTCGCAATTTTCATTGATTTCAAAATAATGAAAGGAATATAATAAAAAAAACTTAAAAAGTTCCAAATCGCTCAGTTTAAATGAAGTTTTTCAGAATAAATTCATAAGGTGGCACTCATATGGAACACATATCTCGTAAAACACTCGATCAGACCGACCTTCAAATTCTCGATATTCTACAAAAGCAAGCTAACATCAGCAACTCAGAACTAGCTCGTCGCGTGAACTTATCTCCCCCTGCGACACACGCTCGCATTAAACGTTTAGAAACGGAAGGCTTTATCAATCGACAAGTAGCCATACTCGATTCTCAAAAGTTAGGATTTGATCTCTTATGCTACATTTTCATTAGTACAGACATTCACCAATCCGATAAACTTGAAATTCTTGAACACAACTTAGAAACGATGCCCGAAGTATTAGAATGCCATTGCCTAACCGGCGAATACGATTATTTATTAAAAGTGGCCAACAAAGACCGTCGCGGTCTCGAAGAGTTTATTCGTAAACTCAATCAATTCGGAATCTCCCGTATTCAAACTAGCCTAGCCCTTCGCGAAATCAAACACTCAACTGTCTTACCAATTTTAAACACATTGGATAAATAAAAGAATCGACACTTTTACTCCATTGAATCAGCGGCAGTTATTGAAAAAACTGCCGCTCAATCTCTTTCAAAACAGAACTAGTTAGGTGAGGGATTTTTTGAGGTGTTCATTTATTTAGTACAACCTGTAGCATCATTTTGTCAACCTGGCGATACGTTTTGTCAACCTGGCATGTCATAATGTCAACCTGAAGATCCTCTTCGTCAACCTGGAAATGCTGAAATCCCAAACATTAAACACGTTCATATTCAGCTATAAAAAAAGTGTAAAAAGGACCATCTCTATGGCTTCTTCTTAAATTGAATTCACTATTTCTGAGTTATCCTGTTTCTAGTATTTATCAGTCTTAAATCGGCACAAGACGTTCGGCTTTCTTTTAGTGCATTAATTACACTTCCATCTACAATGTATCATTTTTTATTTCC
>JBFGKX010000076.1:0-10039 GCA_041576455.1 Paenisporosarcina sp.
ATTGGAAGCGCGAAAAGGTTCTATAGACTCTTTACCACCATTAAAGAATGATGAAACCCGTATTTTAAGTATTAACCTAAAAGAATCAATATCAGGTGTGACTAAACAGACAAAACCTGAAAACATTTTATCAATTGATCAGGCTGTTAACTATCTTCAAAAAGGTGTTTTAGAAGAGAATACATACACAGTAAAAGCTGGTGACGTATTTAGCCGAATTGCAGCTCAACATGATTTGACTTTGTCGGAGTTAACCGCATTAAATGAAAGTGTTGATGAAGATAGTGTTCTTCAAATTGGACAACAATTAAACGTAACTGTATTAAAACCATTAATAAATATCGAAGTTGTTCGTGAGAAAAAAGTTAGCGAAGTGATTCATTTTGAAAACCAAGAAAAAGAATCAAAAGATTTACTAAAAGGCGAATCAAAAGTTATTCAAGAAGGTAGCAATGGTGAAAAAGAAATGACGTATCTCATTCGCGAACAAAATGGGAACCGTATAGGTAAATCAATTCAACAAGAAGTTGTTGTGAAAGAAGCCAAGAATCATATTGTTTTAAAAGGAACAAAAGTAATTCCATCTCGTGGTTCAGGTAAGTTCTCTTGGCCAGCAGAAGGCGGTTATATATCAAGTAAGATGGGTCATCGTTGGGGTTCATTCCACCGTGGAATCGACATTGCGCGTCCAAGTGGCTACGCGATTAAAGCAGCTGATAACGGTGTTGTGATATTTACGGGAAGAGATGGCACTTACGGGAATAAAGTTGTAGTGGACCATAAAAATGGCTATGAAACAACTTACGCGCATTTAAAATCAATAAGTGTACGTGTTGGCCAGACGGTACCTGTAGGAACTAAACTAGGTATCATGGGTTCAACAGGAAGATCTACAGGCATACATTTACATTTTGAAGTATCTCGAAATGGTGAGAATGTTAATCCTCTTAACTTATTAAATTAAAATAACAAGACGAAACGGTCAATGTAAAAAATTGGCCGTTTTTCTGTATAAAAAAATTGTCGAATTATTGCCTGGGAAATATTCATTAAGCCTAATCCCTATACAGATAGATGCGTAACAAGAGAAAGCGTGATAGAGTTAATAGTATTAAGAAGTCAATTCATATTCATGTAGTTAAGTGGCAAGAGAGAGGATGACAACTAATGAGCAAAACAATTTTAGTAGTAGACGACGAGAAACCAATTGCGGACATCCTACAATTTAACTTGAAAAAAGAAGGCTATCACGTTGTATGTGCATACGATGGCGATGAAGCATTACGAAAAGCAGAAGAAATTAAACCCGATCTAATGTTATTAGACATCATGTTGCCAAATCGTGATGGAATGGAAGTTTGTCGTGAAATTCGAAAAAAATACGACTTTCCAATTATTATGTTAACAGCTAAAGATTCGGAAATAGATAAAGTTCTTGGTTTGGAGTTAGGTGCAGATGATTATGTAACGAAGCCTTTCAGTACAAGGGAATTAATTGCGCGTGTGAAAGCAAATATGCGTCGTCATCAAACAGTACAGTCAGAAGATGCTGAAGAGGCATCTAATGAGATTGTCGTAGGATCTCTAATTATTCAACCTGACGCGTACTTAGTGTTGAAACGCGATGAGTCAATTGAGTTAACACATCGTGAGTTTGAATTGCTGCACTACTTAGGAAAACATATTGGCCAAGTAATGACGCGTGAACATTTATTGCAAACGGTATGGGGCTATGATTATTTTGGAGATGTTCGGACTGTCGATGTAACGATTCGTCGCCTTCGTGAAAAAATTGAAGATAACCCAAGTCATCCGGCATGGATTGTAACACGTCGTGGTGTAGGATATTATCTACGTAATCCTGAACAGGAGTAGACAGCATGCAAAAGGTAGGCTTTTTTAAATCAATTCACGTCAAATTTGTCCTCATCTATATTTTGCTTATCTTATTAGCGATGCAGATTATTGGGCTTTATTTTGCACGTGAATTAGAACACACCCTAAAAGACAGCTTCACTAAATCCATTGAGGAACGTGTGGATTTGGTGGAGTTTAGTGTGCGTGAAGAGATAATTAAAAAACGGGGAGAAGAAGACCCGACGTTAGAACAAAGTTTACGTACTGTATTATATAGTATTCGATCAGAAGATATTAATGAAATTCGTGTAGTAGATAGTAATTTTCGAATTTTAGCTACTTCTGAAACGAACAATCAATCCATTGTTGGGCAGCGATCGACTGAACCAATGGTTAGACGATCAATTTCTTCTGAAACACCCTTTAATAATATTTCGTTAGACCCTCAAAAAGGTGATCGAATATGGGTACTTGCTTCTCCAATCATTTATCAGAATGAAGTACTAGGAACGATTTATTTAGAATCCAATATTGAGTCAGTATTTGAGCAGATGAATGAAATCAATCGAATTCTTGCAGGTGGGACTGCTATGTCACTTGCGATAACAATGATTTTAGGGATTTTAATTGCTCAAACCATTACTCGCCCAATTTCTGATATGCGTAGACAAGCTCAAGCAATGGCCAAAGGGAATTTTTCTCGCAAAGTTCGTGTGTATGGAAATGATGAGATTGGCCAATTGGCAATTGCTTTTAACCATTTAACCAATCGACTTCAGGAAGCTCAATCAACAACAGAAGGTGAACGGCGCAAATTGGCTTCAGTTCTCTCTAACATGACAGATGGGGTAATCGCTACAGATCGCAAAGGACGCATTATTTTAATTAATGACCCTGGTCTCCGTATATTGAGAGTTCAAAGGGATTTAGTGTTACATCGGCCAATTTCATCCGTTCTTGGAATTGACTCTCAATATACATTTGAGGATTTAATTCATATGAAAGACTCGATTAATTTAGATTTCAGCACCCCTGAGCGTCCATATATCTTACGTGCTAACTTTTCAGTTATTCAAAAAGAAACTGGGTTTGTCAACGGACTCATTACGGTGCTACACGATAATACGGAGCAAGAGAAAATTGATATGGAGCGTCGTGAATTCGTAGCTAATGTATCGCATGAGTTGCGCACACCTTTAACGACAATGCGTAGTTATTTAGAAGCGCTAGCAGAAGGGGCTTGGCAAGATCAAGAGTTAGCTCCCTCTTTCCTAAATGTTACACAGACAGAAACTGAACGGATGATTCGGTTAGTGAATGATTTATTGCAGTTATCAAAAATGGATAGCCGTGACTACGACTTAAATAAAGAATTTGTGGAATTTAATAAGTTCTTCAATCGAATCATTGATCGTTTTGAAATGTCAAAATCACAACAAGTACATTTCAAGCGCTTATTGCCAGAATCACAATTTTTTGTTGAAATAGATACGGATAAATTAACACAAGTTATCGATAATATCATTTCAAATGCTCTAAAATATTCACCTGATGGTGGAAATATAAGATTCGGTCTTATTGTCCAAGATGGGTTGTTAAAAGTGTTAATTTCAGACGATGGAATGGGTATACCATCAGAAAACGTAGAGCGAATTTTTGATCGTTTTTATCGTGTAGATCGAGCACGTGCAAGATCTATGGGAGGGTCTGGACTCGGTCTCGCTATTGCCCGGGAAATGATTGAAGCACACGGAGGCACCATTTGGGCAGAAAGTGAAGAAGGATACGGGACAACGATTTTCTTTACGTTACCATTTGAGTTAGATGAGGCGGGTGAGTGGGATTGAAATATGTTGAGCAAGCAAAATCATTTTTTCTCGCCTTGTTAGTCGTCCTCAGTGTGACGTTAACTTTTACAATTTGGACGTATACTCCGACGTATGAAACAATCCAACAAACACCCATCGTCAATATATCAATTGCGGAGCAAAAGCGTATTAACGATGTCATTAAACCATACAAATTGGTTGTGAGTAGTGATAAAAAAATGACAGGTTCTATGGCACCATTCGATTTAGAACGAGTTTTAAATGTGATGAAAAACTGGGAAATTAGTAATTTAACTTTAGAGAAAAACAACCTAAGTGCTGAAGACTTAAATAACCTAATAGGTTCAGCTAATCGCTTCACACTGTTCTTTCCAGATAATGTACCATTTCCTGTTTACGATAACCAATTACCTTTTTCCATTACAAATATTCCTGAAGATCATTTTGATCGTTTGATTGTCAATTGGAATCGTACTGACAATGAAAAGGTAATTATTTATTTTGCAAGTTCGAAATCCAATACATTGTATTCAGCAGTAGCTAAAAATATTGATATGGATGTATTTATACAGAAAGTCATCTCAGCTTCTGCAGATTTTGCTGAATTTGCAGAGATTGAACGTAGTGGAAAGCAATCGCTATTTGTATCAGCGCATGATATAGAAAGTATACGTTACACCTATTACCTAAAAGAAATTGATACAAATCGGTTCCGTGATGCATTATTTAATGATCCGAGTCTCGTTCGCCAGAGTCCTGTAGGCACAATAAACGAAGAATATTCGGATGGAACTTCTTTGATGAATGTAAATTTACTCGAGCGGACAATAAGTTTTGTAAATCCTTCTGCAGAAACATCCGTTCCAGCGATTCCCTCAAAATTAGTATTTGATAGCTTAGATTATGTGAATGAGCATGGAGGGTGGACGGACGAGTTTAGATTTGCAGGAATCAATCCAGCTAAACAACAGATTGATTATCAATTGTATTTATTAGGATATCCGGTATTTAGTAATGAAACATCTACTAAGATTACAGCCTTTTGGGGAGATAGTGGGATATATCGTTATTTAAGACCTTACTATACGTTAGATTTGTCTTTGCCATTTGATACGGTCATTTCAACTTTACCATCAGGTGAAAAAGCATCACGTGTTATGAAGATGATGAAAGAAATTGATTTTGATAGTGTGGAAGAGCTTACGACAGGCTACTATTTAACGCGTAATAATGAAACACGCTTGTTAATATTAGAACCTTCATGGTTTTATTTATCAAAGAATCAGTGGACACGGCTTTCACCTGAAGATATAGGAGGTGGACAATTTGGATTGGAATAAAACCAAAAACATCTTTATTATTGTATTTTCTATCCTCAATGTATTTTTATATTCTTTGTATTTAAACCGGTACAATGAAGCGCAAGAAGTTGAAGTGTTGGGAGAAACATCAATAGAAGAGCGATTAGAAGCTGATAATATCTTGTTTAAAAGTGCTCCAGACGACACGATTAAAGAGTCATATATATCTGGTAACATTCGGATGTACTCACTTGAAGAATTGAAACTTATAGACAATCAAACATTTGAAATTGTAGATCGAACAAAATTGGTGTCGACGTTTAAAGAGCCTGTAGCTATCGGTAGTGTAGAAATGCTGACTACGCTTAAAGAATTCGTTGACAACCAAGTATTTGAAGGTTCTAGATATGAATTATATGATGTCGATTTAGAGGCTAAACAAGCGGTCTTTTTTCAAACGATTAATAATCGGCAAATCTTCTTTAATCAAACAGCGATGTTAACAATCTATTGGAATGATGAAAATAAAGTATATAAATATGAACAAACCTCTTTTAAGGACTTGGAATCGTTTGAACAAAGCGAAAATATTTTACCAGATGAACGAGCGGTTGAAGTGTTGTATCAACGTAACTTATTAAAACCAAATTCCACAATTACGGCGATTAGTTTAGGGTACTCTACACTTGTACAATTAACAGAAACACAAGTGTTTGCACCGACTTGGCGAGTTCGTGTAGAATTGCAGGATGGCACGAAGGAAGACTACTTTGTTAATGCTGTTGAAGGAAAGATTATTGAATTTAATGTCAAGCCTGAACAAATAGAAGAAGAGTAAGGAGTTTTCGTTATGCGTTTTAGTGTGTTAGCAAGCGGCAGTAGCGGAAATGCCATTTACGTAGAAAATGAAGAACATGCATTTTTAATTGATGCAGGTTTAAGTGGCCGTAAAATGGAGGAGTTATTTGCCTCTGTAGACCGCAATATGAAAAATTTGAGCGGAATTTTAGTGACACATGAACATAGTGATCATATTAAAGGGATTGGTGTTCTCGCTCGTAAATATAAGGTTCCGATATATGCCAACGCCAAGACATGGATGGCAATGGATCCTCTAGTTGGAAATATTCCACTGGAACAAAAATTTCATTTTGATATGGAGACTGTGAAAACATTTGGTTCATTGGATATTCAATCATTTGCCGTATCTCATGATGCAGCAGACCCAATGTTTTATGTATTTCATGAGAATGGCCGAAAACTAGTGCTCATAACGGATACTGGGTATGTAAGTGATCGAATGAAAGGTCATATATCAGGAGCAGATTCATTCGTATTTGAGAGCAACCATGATGTGGGCATGTTGCAAATGTGCCGTTATCCTTGGTCAATCAAACGTAGAATTTTAAGCGATGTTGGGCATGTATCAAATGAAGATGCAGCAATTGCGATGAGCGAAGTAATTGAAGAAAAACCAACGCGTATATATCTTTCACATTTAAGTAAAGATAATAATATGAAAGACTTAGCTCGTATGAGTGTTACACAAACGCTTGGGTCATGTGGTGTATCAGTTGGTGAATATTTAAATTTATATGACACGGATGCAAACAAAGCAACTGAAATTGTTACAGTCTGAAACCTCACAATTAGTGAGGTTTTTTTGAGGTCAAAATGTAGGATATTAGATATACTTACAAAAATCTAAGGTTACTTAGGAATATTTGAGGGTATCGTAGAAATAATATGAATTGGCGTATGAAAAAGATAATTATCTTTTGACGAGAAAATAATTTGATCAAGTTTTAAAGTCATTTTCATCAAATTTTAATGTTGGTTTAGTAAAGTTAAGAGAACAAATGACTGAGAGGAGATTAGCGATGAGCTATTTTGATGAACAACCACCAAAATCACAAGATCCACAATCACATACAGAAACACGAGATATAATGGAACGACAAACGAGAAGAGAACCACCAAAGCAAATTGTGAAAAAAGGAAGTAAAGGGGGTTATTTTTTTAGTGGACTCTTAGGTGTTATGATTGGTGCATTACTCGTATGGTTGATGTTGCCTTCGCTTGTTGGAATCATGCCAGGAAATAACACCTTGAATAATGATTTAAACCCATCTCCTTCAAACAAAACGCAGCAATTGTCTGCAGATATTACTACGGATGTGACATCAGCAGTTGAAAAGGCTGCAAATACGGTCGTTGGGGTTACAAATATTCAAACCACTTCCGATTTTTTAAATCCTTCACAAGAAGGGAGAGAAGCTGGAAGTGGATCCGGTGTCATATATAAAAAGTCTGGAGATAAAGCTTATGTTGTTACAAATAATCACGTAATCGAAGGTGCAAATCAAATTGAAGTGACGTTAGCAGATGGGGCTAAAGTCGAAGCAAAATTACTGGGGACTGACATTTGGACGGACTTAGCCGTAATTGAGATGGATGCTTCAAAAGTCACATCTGTTGCTGAATTTGGAGATTCAGATGTGTTGAAGCAAGGAGAAACCGTCATTGCGATAGGAAATCCTTTAGGTTTAGATTTCTCAGGATCTGTGACGACGGGTGTGGTCTCAGGAAAAGACCGGGCAATTCCGGTGGATTTAAATGGGGATGGACAAGTAGACTGGCAGGCCGAAGTATTACAAACTGATGCAGCGATAAATCCAGGCAATAGTGGTGGGGCACTTGTAAATTTAGCAGGACAGCTAATTGGCATCAACTCGATGAAAATTTCACAAGCCACTGTGGAAGGAATCGGTTTGGCGATTCCAATCAACTCGGTAATCCCTGTTATTGAGGATTTAGAACAGTATGGAGAAATGAAACGACCAACAATGGGAGTCACACTTGTAGATGTCACAAATGTGTCTGCTTATCACCAGCGTGATACACTTCGATTACCTGAAGAAATCTCAACGGGTGTGGTGGTGAATGAAGTCGTGAAAGCTTCACCTGCAGAAAAAGCAGGATTAAAAAGATACGATGTTATTGTAGAAATGGATGGAGATAAAATTGAAAATATGATTGATCTCCGAAAACATCTATACAATAAAAAAGAAGTTGGAGACAATTTGCCTATAAAGATTTATAGAGAAGGAAAAATGATGAAAGTCACCTTAAAACTTACTGACGATTCAGCGTTGTAATTAAGCAAATAAATTGTGGATAACAATCTTGAATTCACAAAACATTTACACAGCGAGCAGGGAGTGCAACACCGCACCTTTCCTACTCGCTTTTCATTTGTTAAAATAGACTGTGGATAAAGAACACTGAATTGTGTATAACTTAGTGAATTTTTTGAAAATCGAAAGGATGCGAAAAAATGAAGATTTACTGTTGTCAAACCCATGTAGAACACGCACTTGACATGTTTGTTGCAAAACAAAATACCTTTCCAATATTAACGAAAATGACAGAAGAAGAAAAGTTATCCACAAAATGCGAGTGCTGTGAAGACGTAGCAATATATTTAGTGTCTCAAGAATAAGAGCATACTACATATAGTTATGACGTGTGGATATGTGCATAACTTCTGTGGATAGCGTGTTTGTAAATAAAGTGTAAAGGGGGATAACCTGTGAATATCGCAATTATTTCCGTAGGGAAATTGAAAGAGAAATATTTAAAATTGGGCATTGAAGAATACACGAAAAGACTCGGGAGTTATGCCAAAATCGATCTCATCGAAGTAGCTGATGAAAAAGCTCCTGAAAATTTAAGTGAAGCCGATATGGAAATTGTTAAGAAAAAAGAAGGCGAACGTATTTTAGCTAAAATTGGTACAGATACGTATGTTATTGCACTTGCCATCGAGGGAAAAATGAAATCGTCAGAACAATTAGCCGAAGATATACAATCTCTTATGACATATGGCCGAAGTAAAGTAGCTTTTGTCATTGGGGGATCACTTGGGTTGCATGAAGATGTGATGAAACGCTCGGATGAAAAACTGTCATTCTCGAAGATGACGTTACCTCATCAATTAATGAAGCTCGTACTGGTCGAGCAAGTATATAGAGCTTTTCGAATTATGAAGGGTGAACCATACCATAAATAACTATCATAAACTTGAAGTAAATAGCGCTATCTAAAGTCTAGTGAATAGGCTTTAGCCTTAAATAAGAAAATACTGTACTCTGGTGTAATTAACTTAACAGCAAAAATATTTTCGAAATACGCATAGTTAAGAAGTCTCAACGATTATAATTTAGGTCTAGTTTTATTTAAGTTCTGTTGATACTCACAACGATTTGGCATATATAAGCTATTTTGTGAACTCAAAGAAAACCAATAAATAATAAATGACCCTTTTTTTGAATATTTATTCATTTATATATTTCAAAATGATCCTTAAATTATTTGGTAATTTTGGATTAAACTCGTTAGATAAAAAAAGCAGAATTAGCAACATTTAAAGTAGTAAAAATTAGCAAGCCCTTAAAAGTATAGAATGTCTAGGAAATTAATGTTACTAATGTAAAGCAGTTCACCTGTAAAGATGTGTGAACTGTTTTTTTTATGAAGAAAGAAATAAGTAGAACCTGTTTTAAATATAGAATATTTTGTAATACGTTAATTCTTTTTTCGATTTAAAAAGGAGTCAACAAACTCTATAATTTTTTGTTAATTTTCAGATCTACCTTTAAAGTAGACTTGATTATTTGATCTATTGAAAGTGCATTTTTCTAATTTTATAGAAAGTAGTGAAATATTGATATTTAATCAAGTAAATGTAAATATTTGAAGGCATTAAAAATAAGTTCCAACATCCATCATTCTGAATAATCTGCGTATTGAAAATATTTATAATAAATGGTAGTATTTAACTTAGTAAATTTAGAAAATATAGTTAATTTAGAAAATATAGTAAATTAGTACCATTCAGTGCATTGATAAAAGGGGGGCTTTAATCTATGAGTTCAAACATGGCTAGGTTAGGTAACAACATACTCAATAAGTTGAATTTAAGGAGCAAAATCACTGTTGGAATCTCGATGATTTTGCTCCTGACGTTTTTATCTCTAGGCTATGTAACAA
>JBFGKX010000077.1:0-10031 GCA_041576455.1 Paenisporosarcina sp.
GCAACAGAAGCCAGTCCACCTGTCATCACAGCAAAAAGTTCTGATTTTGTCATTCTTGCAATGAATGGGCGCACAATTAAAGGTGCTTCTGTTTGCCCAACAAAAATGTTTGCTGCCGCTGAAATAGATTCCGCTTTACTTGTTCCAAGCAACTTTGATAACCCGCCTCCGATTACTCGAATTACCAATTGCATAATTCCTAAGTAATACAAGACTGAGATTAAAGATGAGAAGAAGATAATTACTGTTAATACTTGAACTGCAAAAACAAATCCAAAGTTTCCAATATCCGCAACGGGACCAAATAAGAATGAAATTCCTTGATTTGCATAACCAATAATATTTTGAACGCCTTCAGAGAATAAAAGCAATCCAGCTCTACCTGTTTCCCACTTTAGTACGATAAAAGCAAAAAGGATTTGAATTGATAAACCACCTAGGATGGTTCGATAATTAATAGATTTTTTTGCACTTGATAATAGAAAGGCAATTCCTAAAACAATCAGAATCCCAAAAATTCCCCAGATTATATTCACCTACGACACCTCGTTTGTATTTTTTATAATGATAAAGAAAACGCTTTCTTAATTGATTCATTTCTACTTTTGTTGTCTGACGACAGACAACTTCTCGAATCTTACCAAATCCTTTTACAGATGTAAATGGATTTTATTAGAAATTGAAAATCAAATTACTAGATGTCAAAAAAACAAACATACAATTCCTTTATTAATAGGCAAATACAGGATAATCAAAACATCAATGTAGGGACTTCTTCTAAATAAATAACAAAATTTTTATTCATTTATCATAAATAGATTTAATTATGGGAATACTTTTGCTAGTTATTTAGCATGGGAGGATTTGAATTTGAAGACAAAAGAAAATTCATTATCTATATTCGCTTTAGGTGGCGTAAATGAGATTGGAAAGAACATGTACGTCCTACAAGTTGAAGATGATATTGTTGTTATTGACTGTGGTTCTAAGTTTCCAGACGAAAGTCTTTTAGGGATTGATTTAATCGTCCAGGATATTTCATATTTACAGGAAAATAAAGAAAAAGTACGGGCTTTGCTCGTTACCCATGGCCACGAAGATCATATTGGTGGAATCCCGTATCTCTTAAAGCGATTGAATATACCGATTTACGCAACAAAATTAACGTTAGGGTTAATTGAGATTAAATTAAAAGAACATCGATTATTAAGAGAAACCGAGTTGAATTTAATTGACTCAACCTCAAAAATAAATTTTAACAATATTGACTGTACGTTCTTTAAAACAAATCACAGTATTCCTGATTGTCTCGGAATTGCCTTTCATACACCTGAAGGAACAATCGTCCATACAGGCGACTTTAAGTTTGATTTAACACCTATAAATGATGAATATGCAGATATTCATCAAATGGCGGAAATCGGGAAAAATGGGGTTCTTGTCTTACTCTCAGAAAGTACCAATGCTGAACGCCCAGGTTTCAACCCCTCAGAACGACTGGTAGGTGGTCATATTGAAGATGCTTTCCGTAAAGCGAATCAAAAAATATTTATTTCCACTTTTGCCTCCAATGTTCATCGCGTACAACAAGTTGTAGACGCTGCACATAAAACTAATCGGAAACTCGCCTTATTGGGACGTAGTATGGTAAATGTTGTAGCAGTTGCCAAAGAACAAGGGTATCTAAACATTCCAGAAGGCATGTTAATTGATCCTCATGAAGTGAATCGATTGGAGCCCGAACGAGTGGCCATTCTATGTACTGGAAGTCAAGGAGAACCCATGGCCGCATTGTCACGTCTTGCAAGTTCTAATCATCGCCAACTTAGCATTTTGGCAGGCGATACGGTGATATTTGCTGCAACACCGATTCCAGGAAATGAACGAGGGGTTTCGCGTATTATTGATAACTTATTTCTCTTAGGAGCTAATGTCGTTTATGGTTCTGGGAATGCAACAGGCATGCATGTTTCCGGACATGCCTGTCAAGAAGAGTTAAAACTAATGCTTACCCTCATGAAACCAAAATACTTCATCCCCATTCATGGTGAATATCGAATGTTGCATCAACACCGGCTATTAGCCGAATCTGTTGGTGTAGAAAAAGAAAATATATTTATCATTAGCAATGGAGATGTCGTGGATATTAACCAATCGATTGCACTTCAAACCCGCAAAGTCCCTGCTGGGAATATATTCGTGGATGGTTTGGGAATTGGGGACGTTGGGAACATCGTCATGCGTGATCGAAAACTATTATCTGAAGAAGGGATGCTAGTTATCGTAATCACCCTTAATAAAGCGACTGGGCAAGTAATCTCCGGTCCAGATACAATATCTCGAGGTTTCGTCTATGCGCGTGATTCAGAAGAATTAATTGATGAAATCAATCGGTTAACCTTAACGACTATTCTCACTGTACAAGAAAGTGATGGCAACCAACGAAATGTATTAAAACAAAGCATTAAAGCCACGATCGGAAAATTATTATTTACTAGAACAAAAAGAAGCCCCATGATTTTGCCGATTATAATTGAAGTGTAAGACATAATGAAACATCAATTCTTTCATGTGAAGGGTCGCTCAGACTTTGGATAAACAATAAAATGAATATGACTGCATACTTTTTTAAATAAGATTATTTAGGTAACTATTCATTTCGGTTGTAATGAAGTACCGTAGGAGATCATTTCTTACCGCTTCTGCTCTATTCAACAGATTTCCCTTTTAGAAGACTATCTCTTCATGATATTTAAGTAATAAGAAGGTCGGCTATTTCTGAAGACTCCTGTGGAAAAACGGAACAGGCTAGACCCCACAGGCTCTGCTTTCCTAGACAGCTGAGTCGAGGAGACTAGCGGTTCGTCCGCGGAAAGCGAAAGAAATAGCCGGCCATCATCTCTTTTCAAAGAGCGCAAAGATATGCATACGAATTTTTATCCTTTTATATTGAGTATCATTCTTTTGTCTGAAAATTAAGAGGTTGTGCCCATGAGCACAACCTCTTTTGTTATTTATTCTGATGATATGCCTTTACGATTCATGTTACCCCATTCTGATTTTTTGAATATAAATGCAAGTAAGCCTTCAAGACGCCAAATTACTAGCATTGGACGATACCAAAAACTGTCAGTCAAAGACCAGCAGAAAAGTTTTATTAGATGGGATACTTTCGGATATTTATGCATCGTCATTTCTTCGAGCAATACGGACAAAGAAGATATGAATGATCCATAAATGACAGTTACTAGAAAGATGACAAACACAATAGTTGGGTCTAGAAAATCAAATAGTAAACCGCCGAAAATCAAGATGTAGCCTAAAAATTCGAAGAGGGCACCAAGCAATTCAACAAAAAAGTAATAAGGCATTGTTAAAAGTCCAATTGATCCATACTTTGGATTAAAAAACATCTTTTTATGGTGGTAAATGGTTTCAGCTAAACCTCTTTGCCAACGAATACGTTGTAATCTTAACTCTCTAAAAGACTCTGGTGCTTCTGTCCAACAAACAGGGTCTGGAATGTATTCAATGCGATCATCCGATTTTTCATCGCGAATATTCCGGTGAAGCTTCACAATTAACTCCATATCTTCTCCTACAGTCCCTTGAAGGTAACCTCCAACATGAACTACTTTATCTTTGCGGAAAATTCCGAAGGCACCTGAGACGATTAACAACTGATTAAATCGACTGAATCCAAGGCGTCCAATTAGAAACGCACGGAAATACTCGATAATTTGCATGATAACCAATGGTTTATTGGGAATATCGATGGATTCTATTTTACTCCTATTAATTGATATGCCATTGGCTATACGAATGGATCCACCGACACCAATAATTTTTCCTTGTGAAGCTAAGATAGGCTTCATTGCTTTCAGTAGTGCATCTTGTTCTAAAATAGAATCGCCATCAATTGCACAAAAGTAGGGATAACTTGATAAATTAATCCCACTGTTTAATGCATCAGCTTTTCCCCCATTTTCTTTTGAAAGAACAGAGAGATTTGGAAAAACCATCGATTTATAAACTGCATGAATGGGTTTAGTATTTAAATGCTTTCGGACCGCATAGTCCACTGGTTCTAAATGATACGCTTTAATTAGCTTTGGCATTGTTTGGTCTGTGGATCCATCATCCACGACAATCACTTCATATTGTGGATATTGCAAACTCAATAAAGAACGAACCGTACTAACAACCCCAACTTCTTCATTGTAAGCAGGCACAATTATGGAAACGGGGGTGGTATTTTCACTAATTGCGATATCTTCCAATGTCTCTTTTTTATCAAGTTTTCCTTCTCTTGAAACTTTTCGGAAGGAGAGGAGGAACAAGAAAATGTAACTGATTGCAGTAAAAGACATGTAAAAGATGATAAGTGCCGTTAAAAATTGAAACAACCAAATCCCTGCGCTATTCATAATAATTCACCTGTTTTCCTCGAGTTAGCCACTGAGTTGCCATATTTCTTGCATATGCATCAGGATGGTTTTTGGAAAGATCCAATAGCTTTATTTCGCCAATTGATAACATAAGGGAATCTGCTGCATAATAGCGAACCCACCAAACCGGATCACCTAGCAATTCAGTAAGTTCTTGTTCAAATAGGGATAGAGATAAGGAGCCTGCAATTTTTG
Organism: Paenisporosarcina sp.; assembly: GCA_041576455.1. GTDB lineage: Bacteria > Bacillota > Bacilli > Bacillales_A > Planococcaceae > Paenisporosarcina. The sequence continues at coordinate 4,644 of JBFGKX010000077.1, forward strand.
CTGAAAACATTCGCTCTACCCAAATCTCCGAATGAAAAAAGGGCTTTAACAAATTGACGTCGGATAAGTAGTTTAACTGATAAATGGCTTTTAAAGATTGAATGCGCATTTCTGGATTTTCATGAAACAACTTTTCCTCAATAAAAGGTAAATATGTTAAATCTTTGGCGTGTCCAAAATACATCATTAATGAAATCTTTGCTTTTAAACTACCTTGATCAACAACGGTTGAGACTGCGTGAGGAATGGCATCGGTTGGGTATCGATTAAATACGGTTAAAAACATGGATGTGGTAGCACTAGGTTCATTTTCTAGATACGCTAATACGGACAAGTCTCCAATAGCGGCTAAGGTTCGTAACAATTGTTGTTTCTCTTCGTCATCAGATTGTACTTCTTTTAGTCTGGTTTTTAGCAATGGTTGAAGGGAAATCATTCGAAAATCTTCTATATAATAAAGTGCGTTTACACGTGACGACCAATCTCCTGTTTTGATAATTTTTTCATAGTATGAGCTTAAGTAGACAGACGCGCTTTCGCGAATTTTATCTTGCATCTCTTCATCTTTGATTATGGCGATACAATCACTAAACAACTGTTCTGCAACATGATACTCCCCAGGGGGTAGTGGAATCACATCATCTTGTTCATTATTTAAGAACTGAATGAAAGCGGGCATTGATTCCTTATAAACGCGTTGCTCGTGTTGTTGTTTTTTTAAGGTATTTCTCTTTTTGTTCGCTAAATAGAGCAATAGGATGAGTTGAAAGATGGCTAATGCGATAAAAAGGCTGATGAAAATGACAAGTGGCATATTCATAAGAATAACCTGTTGACCAAGCGCTGGATTCGAACTAAAACTTCTTGTGGATGAAAAGGTTTTGTCATGTAATCATCTGCACCAGAATTAAGAGCATGCAAGATATCTTGATCGTGCTTACGGGCAGTCAACATCGTAATTAGTACACGTTCTGTGTGAATAAGTCTTTTAATGTTATGCAATACTTCTAATCCATCCATTTTAGGCATTACCCCATCCAAAAGTAGTACGTGAAAGTCATGCGGTGTATACCAATTGGATTCAATGAAATCATAACCTTGACTATAACTAACTATGTGGATATCAAAGCTGTCTGATTTCCATGATGAAAACTGTCTCTCTAGCATTGCACGAACTATATCGTCATCGTCAATGATATGAATCATTAAGCGTCTCACAAGAGGTGTATGATATAAATCTTCTGAGTATACTAAATAATTATCAGTACCAGATTTCTTCGCTTGTTGAAGCGTATAGTTTGCTTGTTCTAGGAAAGATTCCGGATCCTCAGTGGAAGCGTCCCACTCAGTAATCCCTGCACAAAAAGTAATACCCCATTGTATTCTCATGAGTTCAGCGATATCTTGAATACTACTTCTTACATCATGGGCTGTTTTATGACGAAACAATAAGACAAACTCATCGTTACTAAAACGAAATACGTCCATTTTACTTTGCAGGAATTTTTGAGCAATCTTGACAAAATCGATGAGGACGTCAGCGCTTTTTTGAGGGCCGTTGAGTTCTCTATATTCATTAAATAAATCGAAATCAATACGAGCGATTGAAAATAATTCTGTAACCGAATGGTGACGCATAATGAGGGCATCAATCATGACATCAAATTGTTGTCGGTTATAAGCGCCAGTTAATCTGTCTGCAAAAATTTTATCAATCATAGCCTCTTTATAAGCCACACGATTATAAACATAGGGAACAAAAATATCTACATCAATTGGTTTCTTAATAAAGTCAATTGCCCCAAGTTCATAGGCTCGGCTATAATATTCTCTTGATGAATTCGAAGAAGTAATAGCAAGTGGAATAAAACGGCTACGAGCAATCTCATTTATTTCGTGTAATAATTCAAACCCACTCATTTCAGGAAGGTTTGCTTCAATGATGACGAAATCTGGATTCGCTGTATGGAAATATTCAAGCCCTTTAGCGGCGGTCGTGGCAATTAAAATCGATATGTGGTTTTCGTCAAATAACTCTTTCAGTTCCATGACAAACCCCATGTTTGAATCAATTACTAAGATTAATTTTTCATCTTGATGTTTAACATGACTGGTTTCAATGAATGGCATCTTTAGATTCATATAAATCACCTCCGCACGATTTGAATTAAGTAGTGTAGTTCAATAGAATTTTCGTAAATCTAAAGTACGGGAAATTAAATCTATTTATCTATTATTTATTATTTACCTATACCCATATACTCATATTTTAAAAACTATTAAGTGTAGTATCCCATTTACTTGAATCATATCACGTCCTTTTAATAGCAGTCTCTGGAAATGTATGTGATAAATAAGGAAATCCATCCTAAAAACTTGGAATTTGCTAATTTAAGAGAACTTTTTAATAAAAAGTGTGGAGAGATAACTAATTGTCTAAGTACAAAAGTAAGCTGTTGATACTAAGAGGTGCAATATTGCCATTATTGTCTATTTCAAAAGGTTTCATCGAGGAGTGCAGTGGGGAGTTATAAATTAAGAAATCATTGAGTAAAAGGAAATAACAGCCGATTTCAGACATTGAGCGGAAGTTGTATGTACTTAAACGTGTATGATACGATATAACTATAATCAAGAAACAGAAATTCTTTTAAGTGTTGAACGTCCAATTTCAATCATATCGGTAGTAATAAAATTGGAGTCAACTAAGACTTGCTATAGAGTACCTGCATGGGAAGATGGGGAATCAGGTTGAAATCAACATAGTTTTAGTGAAAAGAGAGGGAATTGTTGCCTCTCTTTTCTTTACTTTTAAAATGCTAATAAAGGATGTTTCGATGTTCTTTCGTTTACATATAGAGGAGGAATTGATAAATGGATGAGTTATTTGAACGCGCAATCGTAGTTGGTGTGAATTTAAATAAAGACGAACATTTTGAATATGGTTTAGAAGAATTACACAACTTAGCTGAAGCGCTAAATGTAGAAGTGGTTGGGGAGGTTACTCAAAATTTAGATCGTGTAAACCCAGCACATTATGTAGGGAAAGGAAAGATAGATGAGATTAAAGCCTTCTTTGAGGAAGCGGATGCAAACCTTGTTATTTTTAATGATGAGCTATCTCCTTCTCAAATTCGTAATTTAGAAGCAGCACTTGAATGTAAGGTCATTGACCGAACAATGTTGATTTTAGATATTTTTGCTCGTCGTGCGAAATCCAAAGAAGCGCAAATGCAAGTAGAGTTAGCACAACTTCAATACATGCTGCCGCGATTAATTGGTTTACGTGCTTCCCTTGGTCGTCAAGGTGGCGGTACAGGTGGCGGCTTTAAGAACCGTGGTGCAGGTGAAACAAAACTTGAGCTCGATCGTCGTAAAATTGAAGATCAAATTGCTAAACTTCGTCGTGACTTAGAACATGTTAAAGACCAACGAGAAACACAGAGGAAGCAACGTAAGAAGAATGAAGTGCCCGTTGTCTCAATCGTCGGATACACCAATGCTGGTAAATCAACCATCATGAATCGTCTACTGACAAAAACTGGGCAAATCGATGACAAACAAGTTTATGAAAAAGATATGTTGTTTGCAACCCTAGAGACTTCAGTCCGTCAAATACGCCTGCCAGATCAAAAAGAATTTTTGCTTACAGATACGGTGGGATTTGTTAGTAAGTTGCCGACGCATTTAGTAAAGGCATTTCGATCTACTTTGGAAGAAGCGCGTGAAGCCGATTTACTTCTTCATGTAGTCGATGTTTCAAATGAAGAATACCGGTATATGATGGAAGTTACAAATGATACGTTACATGCCGTTGGGGTTGAGAATGTACCAACAGTTGAAGTATTTAACAAGTCTGATTTAGCGGAAGTGGCCTATCCACATTTGAGTGGAGAGAGCATTTGGATTTCTGCCAAAGAAGGTGAAGGGTTGGATGAATTGCTTGAATTAATCCGTTCGAAGATTTTTGCGGACTATAAGGTGTGTCGCATGCTCATACCATATGATCGTGGAGACATCGTATCCTATTTAAATGAACAAGCATCTGTATTAACATCTGAGTATGAAGAGAATGGCACCCTTTTAAAAGTTGAGTTAAAACAATCCGATTATGATCGATATCAAGAGTTCGTTCTCGGAAAATAAAAAAACGCATTCCCGAGAAATCAGGAATGCGTTTTTACTTTAGATTTCTTGGAATTGATTGTGATGGAGTCGTGCGAACACTCCATCAGCTGCCACTAACTCTGAATACGTACCTTCTTCAGCAATTCCTTCTTTAGTAATGACGAGAACACGGTCTGCATCACGAATCGTAGCCAATCGGTGAGCAATAATCAGCGTTGTTCGATTTTCTGCCAGCTCACTTAATGCTTGTTGAATGATTCTTTCTGTTTCCGTATCTAAAGCAGAAGTTGCTTCATCCAAAATGAGAATCGGTGGGTTCTTCAAAAACATACGCGCAATTGCCAATCGTTGTTTTTGACCTCCGGATAGCTTCAATCCTCGCTCACCGATTTCCGTTTCATACCCTAAAGGGAGTTCTTCAATGAATTCTTGTAAATGGGCTTTTCGAGCAGCATTTAGAATTTCTTCTTCAGTAGCATTTTTTTTCCCATAAGCGATGTTTTCACGAATGGTTCCTGTAAATAAAAATACGTCTTGTTGAACAATCCCAATTTGAGCGCGTAACGATTTCTTCGTCATTTGTCGAATATCAAGACCATCAATTGTAATGGACCCTCCTGTGACATCATAAAACCTTGGAATTAATGAACAAATGGTTGTCTTACCGGCTCCAGATGGACCCACAAAAGCTACGGTTTCTCCAGCTTTTAAGTTGAGGTTAATGTCAGTGAGTACTTTTTGGTGTTGATCATAACTGAAATGAACATCTGTAAAGGTAATATCGCCATGTAAACGCTCCACTTTCTTCGCATCAGATCGATCTGTGATTTCTGGTTCTTGATCAATTAAGTCTAAGAAACGTTTAAACCCAGCCATCCCTTTTGGGTAAAGTTCGAGCAGGGCACTAATTTTGTCCACCGGTTTAATTAATACATTAATAAATAATACAAAACTGACGAGCTCTCCATATGATAATCTGTCAGTGACGGTGAACCATGCACCGACTACTAAAACGACCAATGTCATAAGACGAGTCATCATGTAAATACTGGAATGTGTGCCAGCCATCACTTTATACGCGACAAGTTTAGCTAATCTAAATTGCCCGTTATCCTGCTGGAAGCGATTAATTTCAAACTCTTCATTTGTGAAAGATTGCACAACACGAACGCCAGAGACACTGTCTTCTATACGCCCGTTGACATCAGCAATTTTAATATACATCTTCTTCCATGCTTCATTCATTTTAATATTGCTAAA
>JBFGKX010000078.1:0-10028 GCA_041576455.1 Paenisporosarcina sp.
AAAAAAACACACGCCCTGTTTCCAGATGCGTGTGCGCATGAAAATAGGAACAGATAGTCATACCTGTCCCTTGTTTGGATTTATGTTAACAAGAAATGATTGGCAGGCACGAATATTCTATTTGATTTGAAAAAACTTCAATGCTGTTGAACATAATACGTACCCCCTCTGCTTATCGTTTTTTACTGTCCTTCAACCATAACATGGTATTTTTTCCCTTGTCAATATATTTCGAAAAAATATTCTTCTGTTAATCTCTCGTGTTTATGCAAGTTTTGGACGGGTATTTATTAATTAAGATTGATTTGATTTAATGTATGATTGACCATTTTCAATGGCAACACAACATATTTAATTGAGGTGTTAAAATATTACATTTATTATATCCATCGAAATTAAGACGTGTATTATATGATTTATTAATCCTTCAAAAAAGCATATTCAACATAGAAAGGAGCCTCCTCAATGTTTGATAAAATAATTGTTGGCTATGATGGTTCTGAAGGTAGTCGAAGAGCACTGATTAGAGCCATTAGCTTAATCAAAGGAAATCTCAATTCCAAACTAATCGTGGCTTATGTAAACGAAGATGTTGTAGGTGAAGATTCCACTTATTCAAGTGAACCATTAGTTGCTACTCCGCTCTTAACAGGTATGGCAACTGTAGCACCGGTTCCAACTGATCCAGATTCACCGCGTCAATTAGCTCGAGAATATGCCAATCAAATGACTGCATCTATTCAATCTCAGTTAGAAAAACATCATATTACAGGAAAAATTGTAGCCATCGATGGGCAACCCGCTAAAGCATTAAGTCAATTGGCTGATAAGGAACATGGAGATGCAATTATCGTTGGGAACAGTGGAAAATCTGGTCTCCAGAAATTTTTTGTCGGGTCAGTTAGTGAGAAGATTGTTAAAGAATCACCATGTACTGTTATAGTCGTCAAATAATTTATTCTTGTACGCTCCTATTGTGATGGGAGCGTACTTTCATTTCACTTCAGATATCTGTTACGTATACATTGGAACAGATTAAGAAAGATTAAAAGTGAGATAAGGGATGATACTACTAACCAGTAGTTAATCAAATCATTTTTTTATAAATCAAGTAAAAGTATTCGAAAGGGGAGTTTCCTTCATAATTCCCCATCCTTTTTCTATCGTACATTCACTGAAAACTAAATCTTTAGAACTGAATAGTTAGTAAAAACTCGAGTAATTTGAATGGAGACGGTATGATTTGAGAATTGCAGTTCTATTACGAAATGACTTAAGGCTTCATGATCACCCGGCACTCACGCAAGCAAAACTTGATGGAGATATTTTACCAATTTATGTATTAGAAAAACATTTAGGTTCAGCCTTTAAATATTGGTCGCATCTTAATCTAGAATCTATGCAAAAATCGATCCGTAAAATAGGTGGTGAACTTTATGTGTCCGCTCTACCATTGCCTGAAACGATAAGAGCACTTCATCAAGAATTTACTATTGATGCGGTTTATTTCAATCAATCCCATCACCCTGAGCACCGATTACGAGATGAAGAATTCAGCAAAACCTTATTTGATGAAGGATTCAAGGTAAAACTGTTCGAAGGAACCATGCTTCTTCCGCCAGAAGATTCGTTGAAAGAAAATGGAGAGCCTTATAAAGTGTTTACACCGTTTTATAAACAATTCAGAACAAAATCTATACCGCAAGCCGTACCACGACTTAGGGAAGCCCATTTTGTAAAGGTACCATTAAATGTGAAAACCATTTCTACACATATTCCAAGTCTACAGCTAGTTCCATCTACCTCGAGGACAGAAGGAATCGATCAGACATGGACGCCAGGAGAAGATGCTGCAATTGAACTTATCAAAACATTTATAGACGAAGACCTTGCAGCTTATAAGATAAAACGTGATTTCCCTGCTGTAGCTGGAACATCCAGAATTTCTCCCTATTTAGCTGTAGGAGCATTATCGGTTCGCAGTGTTTATCATTATGCGTTAAAGATGCAGCCTGATGTGAGTGAAGCGTTTATTCGACAATTAATCTGGCGTGAATTTGCTTATCAATTATTAGCGCGCTATCCTCAGATGATTGAGGCACCTTTGAATGAAAATTTCTCGAAGTTTCCATGGATGAATAATGCCCAACACTTTGAGAAATGGCGTTTTGGAAAAACCGGAATTCCTTTAATCGATGCTGGAATGCGTGAATTGTTGGCAACCGGCTATATTCACAACCGTGTTCGAATGAATGTAGCGAGCTATTTAACAAAACATTTATTGATTGATTTCACGAAAGGCATGACGTGGTTTTGGGATAACTTAATTGATGCTGATATTGCAAACAACACATTTGGATGGCAATGGGCTTCAGGAAGTGGCGTGGATGCTGCACCCTATTTCCGTATCTTTAATCCCTATTTACAAAGCAAAAAATTTGATAGTGAAGCACGCTATATTCGGAAATGGGTGCCTGAACTTGCAGGACTTTCCAATCAAGAAATAATGGAACCGGACAAAGCGTCTGATGAAACGCTCAAAGAAGCAGGCATTGTATTAGGTGAAACGTATCCATATCCAGTAGTCACTCATAAAGCTGGACGAGAACGCGCATTATTAGCATACGCAGAAGTGAAAAAAGGATGAACCCGCTTAATTAGTGGGCTCATCCTTTTTAGTAAAACAGTTATTACATTCTATTGGCTTCTATAAGAAGAACTATTATGCTCTATGAAGATTATCGCTCAACTAATACCGCTCTTACAGGGCTCCCATCTGCCCCTTCAATGTTCAAGGGGAGCGCGATTAATTCATAGATGCCTTCACAGACTTTGTCTAAAACTAGCCCTTCTAAAATATAACGCCCAGACATACCTAATGCATGATGCATGGGCAGCTCTTTGCTTGAAAGTGAATCTACAGAAGGTAAATCTACACCAAATAATGTTATATCGTTTTCGACCATCCAATCCACAACATTCACATTGAATGTTGGAATTTCCTTTGGAAAAACATCTCGTTGAAGCCAAGCACTAGTGCGGAAAAGAACAGCTTTAGCGGAACCTAACACGATTCCTTGCAACAATTCACGAGAAATCATATCAATTCCACTTACATCTATGACGATTGCTTCAATTATATAGTTTTCTAAAGCAAGCTCATGTACTTTTTCGCCATGAGTATCAAAATGAAAAGGTGCATCGATATGTGTACCTATATGAGTGCTAGTGGTGATTTGTCCCACATTTACAGAGCCACTCTGTTCTTTCGTCCAATTCACTTTAAACTGAAATGGGGTATCACCTGGCCATTCTGCTACATTGCCATTTAACAACATCGATATATCATGAATTTTCAATTAGGCCACCACATTTCGTTCATTTGAAAATGTTTTGTACGTTTCATGTTCCATGATATTTTTTAATCGTTGGACCATTTCCCATACATCTTCAAAACTCGTGTAAAAACTAATTGGAGCTAATCGAATAATATTGGGTTTACGAAAATCGGGTATAACATTTGACGCTTTTAACGCTTTGCAAATGCGAGCTGCTTCAGGATGAGATAATGCGATATGTCCGCCTCTTTCTTCATCTTTTTGTGGGGTAACATCTTTGAAATCAAATGAACCCACTTCAGCAGCAAGTAATCTACGTAAATAAGTAGTAAGTGCCAGAGACTTCTTACGAATAACTTCTATTCCTGCTGCTTCAAATAAATCCATGCTGCCACTTAGGGGCGCTGTACTAAATAAGTTAGGTGTACCAATTTGATAAGCACCCGCTCCAAAAGCTTTTGAAAACTCATGAGACATATCAAATTGTTTTGTTTTATCTGACCCAAACCACCCGGCAAGTCCCGGTAACATCTTGTGATGGCGTTCATGTATATACAGTCCACCTGTTCCACCTGGTCCGCTATTCATATATTTATAATGGCACCAAATCGCAAAATCCACATGATCTGTATGTAACTGGTGAGGAACCACTCCAATGGAATGAGCTAAATCAAAGCCGACTAGAATTCCTTTTTCATGTGCTTTTTCAGTAATCCGTTTTATATCAAGCAATTGACCACTTCGATATAAAACAGAGGGTAACATTAAAATGGCCACATCGGCAGTTAACATCTCCTCAATTGCATTAAAGGCTAACGTATATCCATCATGACTAGGAATTTTTCGCATTGAAACAGTTGGATCAAGTCCTCGTAATTTTATATGACTTTCAACGGCATAAATGTCTGATGGAAAGTTTAATTCGTCTACTAAAATCACAGATTTACTTGGAGTAGGTTGATATAATGTTGAAAGCATTTGATGAATGTTCACAGTGATTGACCCGGTCACGATCACTTCATTGCCTTTCGCACCGACGATATTGGCTACGCGTTCACTCAACTTCTCTGAGTAGGTAAACCATGGGTCTTCCCCTTCAGTCCATCCGTCTATTCCTTTTTCACGCCAGCTATCCATTAAGCTTTTGAGGGTTGCTTCCGCTCGTTTAGACATAAGACCTAATGAATTTCCATCCATATATAGTTGATTTACTGGAAGATGAAATTCTTCCTTAAATGCCTGCATTGGATCTTGCATATCCATTGTCTTTGCAAACTGTATCGACGTATCCATAATCAAATCTCCTTTTTAGCCAAACATAGCAAAACTTAATGCGCCTAAAATTGTGGTAATTATTACAACAATCCAAGGTGATAGTTTATAAAATACTAACAGAGTAAAAGAAATTAATACAATAACAAAATCAATGGGTTTATGCACTGCACTTGTAAAGACTGGATCATACAAAGCAGCTAGTAAAATGCCTACAACAGCCGCATTAACCCCCTTTAAAGCAGCCTGAACCTTCGATTTTGTACGAATAATTGTCCAAAACGGCAAAGTCCCTATAATGAGTAAGAATGATGGCAAAAACATTGCAATCACTGCAATGGCCGCACCTGGGAAGCTTCCCATCAGTTGACCAAGATAACCAGCCAATGTAAATAATGGGCCAGGCACAGCTTGGGCAGCACCGTATCCTGCAATAAATGCCTCAGAAGACATCCAACCTGTTGGCACAACTTCCTTTTCTAGCATCGGTAGTACAACATGACCACCACCAAATACAATTGACCCTACACGATAAAAAATATCAAAAATTGCGTATCCAGTAGACTGTACATAAGGTCTTAATAAAGGCAAAACAATAAGTAATGTGAATAAGATACTTAAAGAAATAATTCCTATTCTTTTTCCAAAAGCCAATGGTATTTCGACCGCTTCAGGCGCTTTTTCATGTTTGTATAACCAAATTCCAACCAATCCAGAGAAAGCGATCAATAAAACTTGTCCCCATGCGGTTGGTAAAATTAAACTTGCACAAGCCGCCAATATAGCAATAGTGATTCGAGGTCGATCAGGTGTAAGTGATTTGCCCATCCCCAATAAAGCTTGGGCGACCACTGCAACAGCCACAATCTTCAGTCCTTGAATCCAACCAATGTCAAAAGTGTTTGTCTGTGAAATCGTCCAAGCAAATGCCATTAATAGTAAAACAGATGGGAGGGTAAAACCAATCCATGATAAAAGCCCACCTAATAAGCCACCACGTAACATTCCAACTGAAATGCCTACTTGTGAACTTGCAGGTCCAGGAAGGAACTGACAAAGTGCTACTAAATCTGCGTAAATCTTATCGTCGAGCCATTTTCTTTTCTGCACATACTCTTCTCTAAAATAGCCAATATGTGCGGCAGGTCCACCAAAAGAAGTGAATCCTAGCTTAGTTGAAGCTGCTAATATTTCAAGGTATCGTCCTCTTGCCTTTTTCACCATATGATTTATCACTTCCTTATATAAGAATACTCTTATATGATACAAAAAGATGGAATTTGAGAACAGTCTAAATACAACTAGAAAGTAATATTTGTTTTTTATAGGTGAATATTTTATTATTATAGGTATTAACTATTTTTCAGAAACAGGAGGTGTACACTTTGTTCTCCCCCTCATTTGGGTTTAGAACAAAGGGATTATTTGGACATAGCCATACGATTGACAGCATTTGCTGTCTTAATCGCTTTAACGGCATTCTTCGTTGCAAGTGAGTTTGCTATTGTGAAAGTGAGAACCACCCGCATAGATCAATTAATTGCGGAAGGAAATAAACGTGCGATACCTACAAAACGAGTGATTTCAAATTTAGATGAATATCTATCTGCTTGTCAGCTCGGTATTACAATGACTGCTCTCGGTCTAGGTTTACTTGGTGAACCTACTGTCGAACGTATTTTACATCCTGTATTTGAACGTTTTGAACTTAGTGATAGCATGTCGAGCCTCTTTTCTTATGGAATTGCGTTCTCATTTGTTACATTCTTGCACGTAGTTGTCGGTGAATTGGCACCGAAAACGTTAGCTATTCAAAAAGCGGAACAAGTTGCGCTATTTATTGCAACTCCATTAATTTGGTTTTACCGTCTTATGTACCCAATTATTAAATTCTTAAATGGTTCTGCTCGCGCCCTTACAAGTATATTTGGTTTAAAACAAGTTTCCGAATCTGAGCTGGCTCATACTGAAGAAGAACTACGTATGATATTATCTGATAGCTTAAAAGGTGGAGAAATCAACCAATCGGAATATAAGTTTGTAAACAAAATTTTTGAATTCGACGATCGGATTGCCAAAGAAATTATGGCACCGCGTACTGAAATGAGCACGATTGATAAACATACCACCTTGCGTGAAGTTTTTGATCAAGTAAACGTAGAACAATACACACGTTATCCTGTAACAGACGGGGATAAAGATCATGTAATTGGCCTCGTTAACATAAAAAACATATTAACTGCCTACATTAAAGATGAAACTACTATTAATCGACCTGTTATTGATTATATGCAACCTATTATTCGTGTCATTGAAACAATTCCCATTGGAGAATTACTTCTAAAGATACAACGTGAACGTATTCATATGGCTGTTTTAATGGATGAATATGGGGGAACTTCTGGTTTAGTCACAATTGAAGATATTTTAGAAGAAATTGTTGGCGATATTCGAGACGAGTTTGATAATGATGAACTTCCAGACGTTCAAAAATTAGGCGAGTATCATTATATTTTGGATGCTAAGATTTTAATTGAGAACGTGAATGAACTTTTAGGTATCAATATCGATGAAGAGGATATCGATACTATTGGTGGTTGGTTCTTAACGAAACATTTTGAAGCCATCAAAGGAGAAAAAATTATTGAACAAGGTTACGAATTTACGATTAAAGACATGGAAGGTCATCACATACTATACCTGGAAGTCATCAAGTTAACTGAGCAAGAAGTTGCTGAGTTGCTCGAAGACCATTTGGCAGAATCCTAGAACAAGCGACTCTCATAAAAGGGAGTCGTTTTCTAATGCTTATAAGTTTTGCAAGGGGGAAACAAATTGGAGCTATATACAAATTTACGCGAAGGGGAAAAAGGTGCTTGGATCAGTATCGGTACATATTTGGTACTTAGTGCAGTGAAGCTAACCATTGGTTATATTGGCACATCCGAAGCCTTAAAAGCAGACGGTCTAAATAATACGACAGATATTGCTGCATCCATTGCTGTATTAATTGGCCTTCGAATATCTCAAAAACCTCCTGATCATAATCATCATTATGGACACCTTCGTGCAGAAACGGTTGCCTCACTTGTTGCTTCTTTTATTATGGCCGCTGTTGGATTACAAGTGCTAATCAATGCAGCAGGGAATATGCTTCACCCGGTTCACGCAACTCCTTCCCTGTTCACTGCTTTTGTCGCTGGAGGTAGTGGACTCGTGATGTATGTTGTTTATCGTTATAATTTAAGTTTAGCAAACCGCATTAACAGTTCAGCTGTACGAGCAGCCGCTTATGACAATCGATCAGATGCAATTGTAAGTATTGGTGCAGCAATCGGAATCTTAGCAGCTATTTTCGGTCTACCTATCCTTGATTCAATAACGGCAATATTAGTTGGTTTGCTTATTTTAAAAACAGCCTATTCGATTTTTTATGAAGCTGTGCATACCTTAACAGATGGGTTTAAAGAAGAAGAAGTTGAAACCTTATCGGTACTTGTACGAAATGTAATAGGCGTTATACATTTAAAGGATTTTAAAGGACGGATGCATGGAAATCTAATGTTCGTTGATTTAACCGTGACGGTAGATCCTTCTTTAAATGTCGTGGAAAGTCATCGGATTACAGAAGAAATCGAGAAAAAAATTCACTTTGTCAAACCGCATTGCATGGTCTTAGTTCATATCGAACCACACTTATCCACTGAACAGCTTACAACTATGTAAAAAAACCGCCAATTTGGCGGTTTTTTACATATTACTCTCCGTCTTTATCTTCTTCTTCCAATTCTTGTTCTAAATCTTCTTCAATGTTGTCATCTACATTCGAATCATTTTCTCCATCTCCACATGCGGCTAATAAACCAACTGATAGAAATGCTGCTGCTCCTATTTTCCACCATTTTTGTCCAGCGACTGAATTAGACATCATTTTTATTCCTCCCTTTTTTTATGACGTTGTGCTGCTTTACTTAATTAGTAGGTACCCCATTTCCTCTTCGCCATAAACACGTTATTTGTGAAATTTAAGAATAATTTCAAATTTTCACTTTTATTAATTGACACAATGAATCTGGTTTTGATAAAATTAACACATCAAATGAAAGTAGGTGAGGTATTATGACCATTTTTAACGCGAATGCAAATAGGCGAATTGGCATGTTTCAGGTATCTCATCACACGTGTGCTTTCAAGTAAGTAGACTATTTTCTGTGGTGTGTATATAACCGTGGCTGCCTTTTCGCAGACACGGTTTTTTTATATATACAAACAGGAGGAATTTACATTGAAAACAATTACACAATATGGATGGAACGATAGCTGGGAAACAAAATGGAATGATCAAATCATAAATGAAAAACGTGAAAAAATGCTTGCAGGACGTGTATTACTCGAACATAAACATATGTATCGAGTGGTAACAGAGCAAGGTGAATGGTTAGCAACGCTCTCAGGTAATTTTAAGCATAACGCACAACAACGACGTGATTACCCTGCTGTAGGTGATTGGGTTGGAATCGAACAAATGCCTGGTGAAGAAAAAGGAATCGTTCACAGCATTTTACCGAGAAATTCTTTATTCTCAAGAAAAGTGGCTGGTGAAACCACGAATGAACAAATTGTTGCTGTAAATGTGGACTATGTTTTTCTCGTGATGTCCCTAAACTTAGATTTTAATTTGCGAAGACTTGAACGTTACATGGTTGCTGCTTGGGATTCAGGAGCTAATCCTGTCATCGTATTAACCAAAAAAGATGTATGTAGTAATCCAGAAATGTATGTAGAACAAGCTGAAGCTGTTGCTTTTGGTGTTCCTATTTACGTTGTAAGTAATGTCACAGGTGAAGGCATTTCTGAACTTCAGGATTTATTGAAAGATAGGAAGACAGCTGCCTTGCTTGGTTCTTCTGGAGTTGGGAAATCTTCTTTAACAAATGCATTATGTGGAGAAGACGTAATGATTGTGCAAAACATTCGCGAAGATGATGATAAAGGACGCCATACCACTACGCATCGTGAGTTATTCTGTATGCCCGGTGGAGGTTTACTCATTGATACACCAGGAATGCGTGAATTTCAGTTATGGGACAATAGCGAGAGTTTTGAGGCTGGCTTTAAGGATGTTGAGCAGATAGCTGAATCTTGCCGATTTAATGATTGTCAACACAACGGGCAACCTGGTTGTGCAATTGAAGAAGCTATAAATAATGGCGCATTATCACGAGAAAGATACGTAAGTTATGAAAAGTTGAAAAAAGAATTAGCTTTCATGGAACGTAAAGCCGACTTAGCTGCTCAAAAAGCAGAACGAAGTAAATGGAAGCAAATCACAAAAGATTCTCGAAAACGACCCGTTAAGAAAAGATAATATTATTTTAATGTCCATCAAAATCCAAAAAGCTGTTCAAACATCTTAAT
>JBFGKX010000079.1:0-9928 GCA_041576455.1 Paenisporosarcina sp.
ATTTCATGACATTCTTCTTCTGTTTAATCGTTAAAAACAGTTAATGATCAAAAGTGGATTCATCAATTATCAGGATAAAAATTGTATTCTTATCTTTGTACTCTCCCGAAAATTTGATGTTCGGCTATTTCTTTCGCTTTCCACGGACGAAACGCTAGCCTCCTAAGCTCAGCTGTCTATGACAGCTGAGCTTGAGGGGCCTAGCTAATTTCGTTTTTCCGCAGGAGTCTTCAGAAATAGCCGACCTTCTCTCTATAAAAATTATATGAAGAGTTACGCTTACTATAGAGAAATCTGTTGATTCGTCAACATTTTCAACTACTCATGTTCATGCTTAAGAATTCTACAAATCCTCTACTATCACCCTATAGAAATATGCATGAAATAACCGACTCCTGTGAGAAAGCGAAGACGTCGAAATCCACTCGAGGAACACTCGAGTGAGTTCGACGCGAGCCCACGGAAAGCGGTCAGTTCAAGAAATTCTTTCTCTATTTAATGCTAAGAAATGGCCTGCAATCAAAAGATTATTCATCAATTTAAAAAGATAAAACTTCGAATTGTTATCTATTGCACTCTATAGAAAAAGATGATAGTCGTTGATTTCTTTCACTTTCAGCGGACGAGACGCTAGACTCCACGGCTCAGCTGTCTATCAAAGCTAAGTCTGAAGGGTCTAGCTAGTCTCGCGAGTTCCGCAGGAGTCTTCAGAAATAGCCGAACATCTACATACTGAAATCATGTGAAGACATACGCATATAGAAGTGAAATCTGTTGATTGGCGTGCTCGTGAGACGCGTCCGATGTAAAGTAAAGCGATAAGTTCTTTAGACACTCTCTATTATTCATGTACAGATATATTCACTCATAAAATTATTAATCTGCAACCTGAAATCTAGCTTCTTAAAAATGGACAAAGTTGTTCTCATTAACATTCAGAATTAGCTACTTGTATTGAAAAAACATCCGTTCATTAATCAGTGTTTTTAAAATTAGCTAGATGTCCTCTAAATTAAAAAAAGAATTTCCACATGAATACAAAGCCTTCCCAAAATCATTTAATTCAAGTTATACGGATGATTTTTAAAAAATATCAATCTTTTAGATAAATTTGGAATTATTTGTTGTATGATTAGAAGAGAAACAAAATTCCAATGAATATCACAAAAAAATATGATATTTTAATACTTTTTGCAGGAATTTGGAAATGTTTATAGAATTTAAAGAAATAGTACCATTTGTAAAAAAAGGGGAAAGTTTTCATGAAACAGTTACTGATTGTGGATGATCAACAAGGAATTCGCTTGTTATTGAACGAAGTGTTCAAACGAGAAGGTTACACTACATTTCTTGCTGCTAATGGAATTGAAGCTTTAGAAATTGCTGAAAGAGAAAAGCCAGATGGTGTACTTTTAGATATGAAAATTCCTGGGATGGATGGAATTGAAATATTAAAAAGACTAAAATCAAGCACACCGGATTTGCCAGTTTTAATGATGACGGCATATGGCGAATTAGACTTAATTAAAGAAGCGATGGATTTGGGTGCATCTCATTATTTCACCAAGCCATTTGATATCTATGAAGTTCGAGATGCTGTAACTGGAATGTTAGAAGAATGATGGGAGCAGGCAGTGGCAAACACTGCCTGTTTTTGTTATGATTTATTAGAAAAGTGAAATATCCTAAGAAAGTTGAATTCTTATATAAGAGAACTTATTCAAAGCGTCATTTTTGAATGGCTCCCAAAAGATAATAAGTCAACTTTAAAAGTGAAGGAATAAACGGTTGACGCGGTTGTATGAGCTGTTGCTTTGTACGAGCGTGAAAGCAATTGAGCTTATTTCTAAAACTAGATATTAGAAGATGAAATGGAGGATTCCACGATGGCTTTAGTATCCATGAAAGAAATGATGATTAAAGGGAAAAAAGAAGGCTATGCAATTGGACAATTCAACATTAACAATTTAGAATTCACCCAAGCCATTTTACAAGCAGCAGAAGAAGAGAAATCTCCAGTGATTTTAGGAGTTTCTGAAGGAGCTGCTAGATACATGGGCGGTTTTACAACCGTAGTTCATATGGTAAAAGGGTTGATGATCGACTATAAAATTACTGTACCTGTGGCAATCCATTTAGATCATGGTTCAAGTTTTGAAAACTGTAAAGCAGCAATTGATGCTGGATTTACATCTGTAATGATTGATGCTTCTCATCATCCTTTAGAAGAAAACATCGAAATTACTTCTAAAGTTGTTGAGTATGCACATGCTAATGGTATATCTGTAGAAGCTGAGTTGGGAACAGTTGGTGGTCAAGAAGACGACATCATTGCTGATGGTGTGATTTATGCTGATCCTAAAGAGTGTGCAGAACTTGTTTCTCGAACGGACATCGACTGTTTAGCGCCTGCACTAGGATCGGTACATGGACCATACAAAGGTGAACCAAATATCGGATTTGCTGAAATGGAAGAAATCTCTAAGTTATCTGATTTACCACTCGTGTTACACGGTGGAACTGGAATTCCTGTAAAAGATATTCAACGAGCTATTTCGTTAGGGACTGCGAAAATCAACGTGAATACAGAAAATCAAATTTCTGCGACAAAAGCAATCAGAGACTTTTTAAATAGCAATACAGAAGCGTACGATCCACGTAAATACTTAATTCCTGCTCGTGAAGCAATTAAAAAAACAGTTCAAGGGAAAATGCGTGATTTTGGAAGTTCAGGAAAAGCGTAATTCCATACAATAAAGAGAGAAACTTAGGAGAAGGGTCCGTCTTCAAGCAATGGAGCCTTCTCCTCTTTTTCCATCATTCGGAGGCAGAAAAATGAAATTTTTTATCGATACAGCAAACTTTGAAGAAATTAAAGAAGCACACAGTTGGGGAATCATATCAGGTGTGACAACAAATCCATCACTTGTTGCAAAAGAGAATATTTCTTTCCATGATCGTTTACGTGAAATTACAGCGTTAGTTGACGGTTCAGTAAGTGCAGAGGTCATTGCATTAGATACAGAAGGTATGATTAGAGAAGGTCGTGAACTAGCAGCAATTGCGCCAAATATTACCGTTAAACTGCCAATGACACCTGATGGTTTAGCTGCATGTTCTGTTTTTTCAAAAGAAGGCATTAAAACGAATATCACACTTATTTTCAGTGCAAATCAAGCACTTCTAGCAGCACGCGCTGGAGCAACGTATGTATCTCCATTCTTAGGTCGTTTAGACGATATTGGCCATAACGGGATGGATTTAGTCGGAACGATTGCACAAATTTTCGAATTGCACAATATAGATACAGAAATCATTGCGGCATCGATTCGTCATCCACAACACGTAACAGACGCAGCACTTCATGGAGCACATATTGGAACAATGCCAATTAACGTCATGAAGCAAATGTTCAAACATCCTTTAACGGATAAAGGAATTGATGCATTTTTAGCGGATTGGAATAACCGAAACAGTGCAGAATAAGTTAACTCTTGAATTGAATGAAGGTGACTTACATGGACGTGTATAAAATTAATGGGCAAAAACGCTTACAGGGCACGATTAAAGTGAGTGGTGCTAAAAACAGTGCGGTAGCTTTGATTCCAGCCTCAATTCTTGCTAATTCACTTGTCAGTATTGAAGGTCTACCGGAAATATCAGACGTAGGTATGCTAAAAGAATTACTTGAAGAAATCGGTGGAGACGTGTCTCTTGATAACGGAACGATGAATATCGACCCATCGAAAATGCAGGGCATGCCTTTGCCAAATGGCAATGTTAAAAAATTACGAGCATCTTATTACTTAATGGGTGCAATGCTAGGTCGTTTTAAGAAAGCCGTCATAGGGTTACCAGGAGGATGTTTCTTAGGACCACGACCAATTGATCAACATATTAAAGGCTTTGAAGCACTGGGTGCTAAAGTGACAAATGAACACGGCGCGATTTATTTACGTGCGGATGAATTACGCGGCGCTAAAATTTACTTAGATGTTGTAAGTGTTGGTGCAACCATCAACATTATGCTTGCGGCCGTTATGGCTAAAGGGCAAACAACCATCGAAAATGCAGCAAAAGAACCTGAAATCATCGATGTGGCGACGTTATTAACCAACATGGGTGCAAAAATTAAAGGTGCAGGCACAAATGTCATCCGTATAGATGGAGTTGAAGAACTTCATGGGACGAACCACACGATTATCCCCGACCGAATTGAAGCGGGTACATTTATGATTATGGCAGCAGCAGCGGGGGATGGAGTTACAATCGATAACGTCATACCTTTCCACGTAGAAGCATTAACTGCTAAATTACGTGAAATGGGCGTCAAGGTTGAAGAAGGCGAAGAAAGTATTTTCATCCCAAAATCCGAAAACTTAAAAGCGGTGGATGTAAAAACACTTGTGTATCCAGGTTTTCCAACGGATTTACAGCAACCCTTCTCGCTTCTAATGACACAAGCGACAGGTTCATCGGTGATCACAGATACCATTTATTCTGCGCGATTTAAGCATATTGATGAATTTAATCGCATGAATGCAAGTGCCAGAGTGGAAGGGCGTACCGCCATTATTTCTGGTCCTACAAAATTAGAATCAGCATCCGTTCACGCTTCTGACTTGCGAGCAGGTGCAGCGTTAGTTTTGGCAGGCTTAATCGCTGAAGGGGAGACGGAGATTCGCGACATTTACCATATTGAGCGTGGCTACAGTTCATTAATTGAAAAATTACGTGGATTAGGCGCTGATATTCGTCGTGAAACCATTAAAGACGAAAAGACTTCTCGTAACGAAGAAGACGAAAAATAAAGTTTTTCCATTGGTTACTTATGGTACAATGACAGGTGGAAGAAATACGTAAATAAATGACCGGATATCGGGAGGAACACATAAAATGGAACGCAGTTTATCAATGGAGTTAGTGCGTGTAACGGAAGCAGCAGCTATCGCTTCGGCACGTTGGATGGGCCGAGGTTTGAAAAATGAAGCGGACGATGCAGCAACAACAGCTATGCGGAACGTTTTTAACTCAATCCCAATGCAGGGAGTCGTCGTAATCGGCGAAGGTGAAATGGATGAAGCACCCATGCTTTACATTGGTGAAGAATTAGGTCTTGGCATAGGTGGACCTGAGGTGGATGTAGCAGTTGATCCATTAGAAGGTACAAATATTGTCGCTTCTGGCGGCTGGAATGCTTTAGCTGTTTTAGCAATCGCAGACCGTGGGAACTTATTAAACGCACCTGATATGTACATGGACAAATTAGCGGTAGGTCCAGAAGCTGTTGGGAAAGTCGACATTAATGCATCTGTAACTGACAACTTACGTGCTGTCGCTCGTGCAAAAAATAAAGACATTGAAGACGTTGTAGCAACAATTTTAAACCGTCCACGTCATCAAAAAATTATTGATGAAATTCGTGCATCTGGTGCTCGAATAAAGTTAATTAATGACGGCGATGTCGCTGGAGCAATTAACACAGCATTTGATGAAACAGGTGTGGACATTTTGTTTGGAATGGGTGGTGCGCCTGAGGGTGTTATCGCTGCGGTTGGATTAAAATGTTTAGGCGGCGAAATTCAAGGTAAACTAGTTCCTCAAAATGATCAAGAACTTCAAAGATGTATTCGTATGGGACTTGATGTAAACCGAGTATTCCGTATGGAAGACTTAGTAAAAGGCGACGATGCAATCTTCGCAGCGACTGGTGTTACTGATGGAGAGCTACTTCGTGGGGTCCAATTCAAAGGATCATACGCAGAATCTCATTCAATCGTAATGCGTGCGAAATCAGGTACTGTCCGTTTCGTTGAAGGTCGACATAGCTTGAAGAAAAAACCTCATTTGATGATGGAAGATTAACTTCAAAATTGATACCTGACCTTACCCTGGTCAGGTATCTTCCACTAATCCCAATTCAAAAAAACCAATCCAATTTTTCAACTTGAATAAATACAACAAAATATGTAAAAGAGTGGTGCCATTTTATGTCAACCTTAAAAATTGCTGAACTAGAAAGTATGACGTTAAAAGAACTGTATACACTTGCACGTCAGTTCAAAATCTCTTACTACAGCAAACTTACAAAAAAAGAACTTATTTTCGCCATATTAAAAACACGTGCAGAACAAGAAGGCTACTTCTTCATGGAAGGTGTTTTAGAAATCATTCAATCTGAAGGATTCGGTTTCTTGCGCCCCATCAACTATTCTCCAAGTTCGGAAGATATCTATATTTCCGCTTCTCAAATTCGCCGATTTGACCTACGTAATGGGGATAAGGTCACAGGAAAAGTTCGACCCCCTAAAGAGAACGAACGTTATTACGGATTATTGCACGTGGAATTAGTAAATGGTGAAGATCCTGATTCAGCGAAAGAACGTGTCCATTTCCCAGCGTTAACACCACTCTATCCGGATCGTCATATTAAACTAGAAACAGAATCATCAAAATTATCAACACGTATCATGGATTTAGTTGCACCTGTCGGATTCGGTCAACGTGGCTTAATTGTAGCCCCACCTAAAGCTGGGAAAACGATGTTACTAAAAGAAGTAGCTAACTCAATAACGACCAACTATCCAGATGCAGAACTGATTGTTTTGCTAATAGATGAGCGTCCAGAAGAAGTAACTGATATTGAGCGCTCAGTTAAAGCTGATGTTGTCAGCTCAACATTTGATGAAGTGCCTGAAAACCATGTGAAAGTAGCAGAATTAGTGTTGGATCGTGCGATGCGTTTAGTGGAACACAAACGTGACGTGATTATCTTAATGGATTCCATTACGCGTCTTGCACGTGCCTATAACTTAGTAATTCCGCCAAGTGGTCGTACCCTTTCAGGAGGGATAGACCCTGCAGCTTTCCATCGTCCAAAACGT
Source organism: Paenisporosarcina sp. (assembly GCA_041576455.1). Classification (GTDB taxonomy): domain Bacteria; phylum Bacillota; class Bacilli; order Bacillales_A; family Planococcaceae; genus Paenisporosarcina. Next base: position 6,885 of record JBFGKX010000079.1, read on the forward strand.
TTCTTTGGTGCGGCTCGTAATATTGAAGAAGGCGGAAGCCTCACAATTTTAGCCACAGCTCTAGTTGAAACAGGATCGCGCATGGATGAAGTCATCTACGAAGAGTTTAAAGGAACTGGTAACTTAGAACTTCACCTAGACCGCAGTTTGGCGGAACGACGCATCTTCCCAGCGTTAGATATTCGCCGTTCAGGAACGCGAAAAGAAGAATTACTCATTCCAAAGGAACAACTTGATAAATTATGGGCAATCCGCAAAACCTTCTCGGATTCACATGATTTTGGCGAGCGTTTCTTAAAGAAATTACGCCAATCACATTCCAATGAAGATTTCTTTGCCCAATTAAATGAGGACATGAAAACTCATCGTAAAGGGAAAGGCTTAATTTAAAATAGGAAGTTAAACAAAGGGATTGATTTCTTTTAGGAAACTTGTTATAATTTAAGTCGGTAGAATTACCATACTCTGTGACATATACGGCTGAGATTGAACGGGTCGTGTAAGGTGACAGTTCAATAAACCAACTCTGTTCCAGATGGTTCAGGGCGAGAGGAGATTTAAGATGAAACCAGGAATTCATCCCGATTACAAAACAGCTACAGTTACATGTTCATGTGGTAACTCGTTCGAAACCGGTTCAGTAAAAGAAGACATCAAAGTTGAGTTTTGCTCAGAATGTCATCCATTCTATACTGGCCGTCAGAAATTCGCAGCAGCGGATGGCCGTGTTGATCGTTTCAACAAAAAATACGGTCTTAAAGAAGAAATCAAAGAATAGTCATCAAATACCCGCTTAGAGCTCTTGCTCTAAGCGGGTATTTTTTGATTACTTTCAGGATGAGTGATTGAGTGGGGGGATGTGTTGTGTTCAATCGCACTTTTTGAGAGGGACGTCTGAGATTGAGGTGTCCACGTGTGAAAAATGACGCTTGACGTCTGAAAAAAAGCCTTCCACGTCTGAAAAAAGAGTGGACCATAAAAAGAGTCTTCACATCTCCCACAGAAATGACTGCATAGCGAAGCGAGCAGTTGCAATTGACGGGGTGTGTTCAATCGCACTTTTTGAGGATGACATCTGAAAACAAGGCGTCCACGTCTGGAAAATGGGACTTCACGTGTGAAAAAAAGCCATTCACGTCTGAAAAAAAGAGTGGACCATAAAAAGAGTCTTCACATCTCCCACAGAAATGACTGCATAGCGAAGCGAGCAGTCGCAATTGAGTGGTTGTGTTCAATCGCACTTTTAGAGGGGGACGGCTGAAAATATGGGGTTCACGTCTGAAAAGTGGTGCACCACGTCTGAAAAAATATCAATGACGTCTGAGAAAACAGAGTAAGCCATAAAATAAGTAGCCACGTCTCTCAAAGAAATGACTGCTTAGCGAAGCGAGCGGTCGCAATTGAAGGGTTTGTGCTCACTCATACTTTTAAAGGGTGACGTCTAAAAAAGAAGCTCAACATCGGAAAAAAAAGTGCTTAACGTCTAAATATGCACAGGAATCTATTACATTAGATTTTCCCAGGAACTCATATCAATTCAATATTATTTTGTAATCCAAAATGATTCAGTATAGGTGTATCGTCTATGTTTATTGCTACTAATCGGTGCTAGCTGAAGTTTCTTGAGGATGTATGTGGCTTGATGCTTGTTCTTTAAGTTTAAAAATTCAACGCATTCCCTATTGGATATTGTAGGTTTACAAAGGTAAAACCATTCTTCGAGAGCCAAATGATTAAGAGTTTTCCGAGAGATTTTACATGTCAAACAGCTCTTTTGGGAAGATAGTTGAATTTTGCAATTTGGACAAAATACTCCTTTTTCTAATGAGCTCCAATCAAAGTTGTACTGATCAGCAATGGACTTTGGATAAAATGTTCTGGAGTGTGATGTGAGAAATTTCGTTAATTTAAAAAATAAGTTGGAAGAAATCACATCAGGAAGTTGGTTCAGCACATATAGATGATTTGGGAGGTCGCAAGCCATCAAAATTGGTACTTCTTCTGGGGGCTCCACTACATGGGTGGAAGAAAAAGCGAAGATAATTCGATTGTGAATTGGCATATTAATTTTTAAATGGGAAAGAAGTTTTCTAAGTTTTAATTGATGTCTAAGAATTTGTTGTTCCGGACATTTAAATGTGGTGGTCGTGTCATTAAACTCTCGAACGAGTTGTTTTGGGTTCTTTTGAAAAGAGATTTTCCCTTTTATATTTTTGATTTCAAGAATAGCGATATACTTCTGGGTGACAATAAGCGTATCGATTTGTAAGTAAGATTCAGTATCAATTTGAATATGAAGGTCTTTATAAAGTGCGTGATTTTTAGGGAAATCAACTTGATGTAGAAAACGATCTGCATAGGATTCTCCAATAAAACCTGCTTGTATGGATTTAACTTTAACCATGAACTCTTGAAGATAAGGGTGGTTTTGGGGAAATCGATGCAAAGAGCGACTATAAATATGAAGTTCTTTTGGTAATGTTCGTTCAGTGTAAATAAGTATTCTCCTTTCGATAACTGAATTTTTAAATATATATTGAAAATATCATTTTTTCAGGGAAACTAGCAAGTTATAATGAATGTGAAAAATGAGAGAAATCTCAATCGTACTTTTCGAGAGTGACGTCTGAAAAAAATGTCTGGACGTCTGAAAAATAATGCTCCACGTCTGAAAATAAACACCTCACGTCTGAAAACACTTAAAATCCATCCCAATATCCCTTCGCATCTCCACACATAAGACTGCAAAGCACAATGCTCAGTCCCAATTTAACGCTTTCTACACATTAAAATGGTGTTCAATCGCACTTTTCAAGAGTGACGTCTGAAAAATAATGCTCCACGTCTGAAAAATAACACTTCACGTCTGAAAGCCCCCTAATCTTAATAAAACCCTCCTTAAAAAACGAAAAATGACATACAAAATACATACGATGTTGAACCTATAGCACAAAAAAAACTGAAAGAAAAGACAGGAAATCCAACTTTATTTTCGGTATGATAGGGAGTAGAGAGTTTTGAAAGGAGTGACTTCCATGTATGTG
>JBFGKX010000080.1:0-9846 GCA_041576455.1 Paenisporosarcina sp.
GATCGCTAGCATTTTAACAAGCGGAGTTAACAGTATGGATGCGACAAATGCCAGAACCAATGTTAGGTATAGCATGTCTTTCCTCCTCGACTCTATTGAATATGACGTAAGAATTCAATAGTATTATAGCATGAAATGTCTCTAGTTGAACATTTATTGGAAAAATGAACGTTTCTTCCTATGAAAATGTCGTTTTTTATAGACTTAACACCTTTCATGAAAAATAGACGTTACTTCCTTATAATAAGTTTCATGGTCTTTCTTCTTAATTTTTGTTAAAATAAGCAAGTGTCTAGAATAAAAGGAGCGTAACCTATGTACTCATTATTTAAACGTTCTACTGAAACAAGTAGCCGTCAACTTAAAAAGTATCGCAAAACTGTTAATCTTATAAATGAACTTGAAGCTAAATATACGAGTAAATCCGATGAAGAACTTCGTCATATGACAAACATTTTCAAGGAGCAATTGTCTAACGGAGATAAATTAGAAGCCATTATCCCAGACGCATTTGCTGTCGTGCGTGAAGCATCTAAACGTGTACTTCACATGCGCCACTTTGATGTTCAATTAATAGGTGGCCTCGTTCTAACTGAAGGTAATATTGCAGAAATGCCAACAGGCGAAGGAAAAACATTAGTTGCTTCTCTGCCCTCTTATGTACATGCCTTAACAGGAAAAGGAGTTCACGTAATTACTGTGAATGAATATTTAGCGCAACGTGACTTTGATCAAATCGGACAAATTCATCGTTTCTTAGGTTTAACAGTTGGTATTAATTTACCAGCTATGTTAAATGAACAAAAACAACAGGCATATCTTGCGGATATAACGTATGGTGTCGGAACTGAATTCGGTTTTGACTATTTACGTGATAATATGGTACCTCAACAATCTCAAAAAGTTCAACGTCCGTATCATTTTGCAATAATTGATGAAGTAGATAGCGTTTTGATTGATGAAGCGAAAACACCGTTAATTGTCGCGGGAAAAATGAAAGCCAACGTGGATTTACATATGATTTCTGCTCGACTTGCTAAACGTTTTAAAAAAGAAGTGGATTACGATTTTGATGAAGAAACGAAAGCTACCTCGTTAACTGATGTTGGAATTGAAAAAGTGGAAGCTGCTTTTGGTGTTGAAAACCTGTATGAACTGGAGCATCAATCGCTTTATCACTACGTAATTCAAGGTGTACGTGCCCATGTCATGTTTGAAAAAGATGTCGATTATATTGTTCTTGACAACAAAATTTTCTTAGTTGATATGTTCACGGGTCGAATTATGGAGGGGCGCACCCTATCAGATGGCCTTCACCAAGCGATTGAAGCAAAAGAAGGCGTACCGATTACGGAAGAAAATAAAGCACAAGCTCAAGTGACCATTCAAAACTATTTCCGTATGTATCCGTCTAAATGTGGAATGACAGGAACTGCCAAAACACAGGAAAGTGAATTCCGTGAAGTGTACGGAATGGATGTGTTGCAAATTCCTACGAACCGTCCGAAAATTCGAGTTGATCATGATGATATTGTGTTCCAGACGATTGATCAAAAATACAAAGCGGTAGCAAGTGAAGTAAAAGCTTGTCATACAAATGGACAACCTGTTCTCATTGGAACAACTTCCATCTTACAATCTGAACAAGTGGCTAAGTATTTGGATAAAGAAGGATTAACTTACCAATTGTTAAACGCTAAAAGCGTGGAGCAGGAAATTCATTTAATTTCTCAAGCTGGTCAATTAAACCAAATTACAGTTGCTACAAATATGGCTGGACGTGGAACAGATATTGAATTAGGTCATGGGGTTGAGGAAGTTGGTGGTCTCTTTGTTCTTGGGACGGAGAAGCACGAAAGTCGACGAATTGACAACCAATTGCGTGGTCGTTCTGGTCGTCAAGGCGATCCAGGTGAGAGTCAATTCTTTATTTCACTAGAAGATGATATGTTTAGACGATTTGCTAAAGAGGACGTTGAGAAATTTAGTCTAAAAGTGAAAGCAGATGACTTAGGTGTTGTGCAAAATAAAGACGTACATGAGTTAACCGAACGTACTCAGCGTATTGTCGAAGGCGCACATTTCTCAATGAGAGAATATAACTTAAAATTAGATGATGTTATTAATGAACAACGCAGAGTCATTTACTCTTTACGTGACCGTGTGTTGGAGAAACAAGATTTATTAAAACAACTTAAAATCATGTTAGATGAAACGGTTGACTACGTAGTTGGCGAAAGTTGTCCTGAAGATGAACTTTCAGAACACTGGGATTTAAATCGAGTACAATCGACGATCAACCAACTAGTTTTAGAACCAGTTTTAATATCAACAAACGTGCAAAAAATAAAAGATATTCATAAAGAAATAAAACCGTCTATAGAGAGCTTAAAATCATTCATAGATACATTTGAAGACAACTCGGAAGTCATGAACACTGTTCCACGTGTTATGCTTTCTTATATTGACTCTACTTGGATCCATCATTTAGAATCGATGACGCGTTTAAAAGAAGGCATTGGCTTACGTGCATACCAACAAGAAGATCCGATGCGCATCTATCAAAATGAAGGTCTTGAAATGTTCGAAATGAATTACCAAGAACTACGTCGATCAATTGCATCAGAAATCATTGGATTCATGAAACTAATTGCATCCAAACAGGAGGAACAATAAATGGGACTCTTTTCAATTTTTACAAAAACGAAAAAAACAGGCGCGGATAGTACCGTTGAATCAAAAGAAATCATTTTGGGAGATTCAAATCAGGCATCGGAGGAGTCAGTTCAAACGACTCTTTCCTACCACCCTGAATGGGATGTACCGAAAGAACAGCAATATGTATTTAGCTTTCTTTCAAACGAATTACAACCACTTAAGCCGAATCAGATTTCTCTATCGGGTATCGACATTGACGTAAATGAACGCTCTGGAGAATGGCTTGTTAAAGCATTTTTCCGCTCTTCTTTAAGTAAACCGATAACAATGGACAATGCTGAATTAATGATATTGGACCATGACAATCAAGTACTGGCTTCTAAGGAATTTGATTTAAGCCTTTTAGGCGAGCTGCCACCAACGAGTGATCGTCCATGGGTATTCATATTTGATAAACCATCAATAAAGGTTCAAGAACCTCCTGCTGAAGGATGGCAAATTGCATTTAATGTACAATCCCTTGTGCCACATCAATTAGATTTGCATGAAACGTGGAATGAAGCGTTGAGTGAAGAACAAAAAGGCGCACTGGGAAAAATCGTGCAGGACTTACCAAAACTAAATGCACATGAAGTCAATTTCACTGGTTTTCAAATCAAACCCCAACCAGAAGGACACTTGGCTGTTTCCTTGTTTATCCGTAACGGAAACAAACAGCATATTAACTTAGAGCAATTGCCATTAGAATTACTAGATGCGCAAGGTGATATCGTCGCTCGAGGTTCCTTTACATTAGACAAACTTGAAATAAAAGCAAATACATCAAAACCATGGACGTTCATCTTCCCTAGCCAAATGATTACAAAAGAAAATCCAGATTTTACTCGCTGGACTATCAAAGTTATTCAATAGAAATAAAGGTACCAAGTACTCATACAATGTTCACTTGTGTATATGTACTTGGCACTTTAAACCAAAAAAATCCATTGAGGAAATTCCTCAATGGATTCTTTTTGCGCATCAACCAAGCACAATTGGTTACATAACCTATATTTAACAATCAGGAATGGATTCTACAAAGTTAATTTTACCACATATGAGTTAATTCACAAGAGAAACTATTCATATTCGAGTGAAAATTAAGCGATTTTCACCTAATTATTGATTTAAAGTTCTGTATAGGAAAACAGAAAAATCAACACGCGTAATAAATTGCGCAGGTCCAAATTTGCCGCCACCAATTCCCATCGTAATATCGTTTTCAGCAAGTGAATTAATGGCATCAAAAGCAAAACTACCTTTTGTATCACTGAAGTAATTTTCTGTACCCGCTGATAATTTAAATCCACGTTGTAAAATCGCCGCCATTTCTGCGCGAGTTAATTTTCCATTTGGATCAAAGTTCGTGCCGCCGTTCTTCCCACGAATAACGCCAGCATTTGCTACTGCAGCAACTTCTTCATAGAAGCGAGTTCCTGATGGCATATCTTCAAATCCTGGATCTACAACGTTTGAAGTAGAAAGGTTCATAGCTCGTGCTAGTAAAATAGCACCTTGTAATCTTGTTAACTCTTGATATGGCCCAAAATTCCCATCACTATATCCACCGATGACCCCACGATTTACTAAGTCACCAATTTCTTTTTCTGCTCTAAATGTTAAGCCTGTGTCTTTAAATAAAGATTCTCGATATGAATCTGCGTAAATAGCTTTCACATCGTCAAACATAATAGAACCTTTCGTTTTCACAGACCCTTCAGGTTGTGCCATATAAATTTGTTTCAGCTTGATTGGACCCGGAATATTTTGAGGGACTGCAGCTCGTACAAAGTTCCATCCAATCCATTTCAAGCCATTTTCTGCAGTGAAATCAATTGTATGTTCCGTTCCTGTTGCATCAATAATACGTCCTCGAACCCAAGATTTGCTTGCGTCACCATATAAGCGCATACCAATTTCTTTTGGTACACCACCTGTTGAGGTAGGATTTTTCATTTCAACATAGGCTGCTGAAGTTCCAGGCTGATTGGTAAAGTTATAGGCTAACTTTACTGCCCCTTTCCCTTCATATGCAGGTTCATTCAATGAATTCATGCTAAGTGAAGCTGTTCCTGCTGTTGCAGTTGAAGTCCAATTAGTTATAGTTTCCATTGAATCTACCGATAATGTTGATCCACTTACGGTAACAGGAATCGTTACTGTCATATTTGCGAGTGTAGCAGTAATCGTCCCTTTAGCTTCAGTCGATGTTGCTTTAAAATCACCAGTAGCTGTAATCGTGCCGATTCCTGCACTTGCTGTCCATTTCACTAATGAAGAATCGAAAATAATTTCACGGTTTTGACTATCAAGTGCCTTAACCGTCATTTTTTTCGATTCACCAATTCTTACTGTCAGTGAAGAATCGATTGGTTGAATGTTTGAAACTGTGTCCACGACTTCAAAAGGAATGGATTTCTTCCCAGTGCCATAAGCAACATCAATTGAGCCCTTGCCTGCTTTAGCAGCCGTAAATGTCAAACCTGTAGGTGTAATTAAACCAGTAGGTGAACTGATTGTAAAGCCGGATGCTGATGTAGCAATCGGATTATAATACTGATCCATAACGTTTCCAGTTGTTATCGTTCCTTTTGTTCCTTTTAAATAAATGCCAGGTTTAGCTATTTGAGCAGTGATCGTTGTAGGCGAACCTGCTGGAGCGGTTGAAAGTGCATACAAAACAGTTGAAACTGCACGTTCATTTCCATCAGAGGGACGATTAAATAATGAAACATTCATGTCCCCTGGCTTACGAACAGACATGGCAGTTGAACCACCACCATCAAGATTTAAGGCGCGATTAACACCCATTGACGATAAATATTGAGCAAATTCATTTAAACTCATACCTGTACTGTATCCAGGTTGACGTCCATCAACCGTGACCATCCAAACTTTTTTACCAGTTGCATCAATAGCAATTGCTGTACGAGGTGCTCTTTCACGAGCACGACTACTATTAGGATCCATTGACAATGAAGGTTTTCCATCTTTTACGAGCATTGGACCTGACGTTAACATGAATGAAGAATTCATCCATTGTGAATCGATGTTCGCAGAAATCGAAACTTGTTCACCCATTTTCATTTGTTTAAGAGGTTCCATTGCTGTACCATGTGCAGATAGAACAAATCCATCTTTAGGAATAGCTGTCACTGCATCCGTATTATAAGGACGAATATGAGAGACAGTACCTGTTACAGATTTCCCAAACTCTAAATCCGTTCCACCTGTCACACCAGAAATAACAACTTCCATTCCGTACGGATTGGTTTTCGTATTGCCACCTGGGAAGATCGGTGTAAATAAAATCATATTATTGTCTGTGCGTTGTTTATTCGTACTTGAAATAGCTGTGGTCTTTCCGTTATGTGTAAGCGACAAATCTAAATTGTATGTATCAATTTTCGCTGTACCAGTTGAGTCAATTCCAAACGCTAGTGGTTCATTTACGTATTGATCCTCACCTGTTGCAATAATTCCAGCATTCACTAATTTATTTCTATAAGAAATCAGATACATCGGCAATAGATCTTGGCTAAAGAATGATCCATTAATAGCTCCTGCGACTTGTTTACCTGGACCAGTGTATGCATTAGCTTGAGTCGTTGTACGAACAAGCTTATTTAATGGATTAGGTATCCCCACATCAATGGTTGTATATGGATCATTTAAATTCGCCGTTAACATTCGGATGGCTTGAGAGTTAGAGGAAATCGTTTCTTGATTTAGCTGATAATCTACTCCACCTGAAATTTTTTGTTTATCTATCACTGCTGCAAGTGAAGTTGTTGGAATCACTAATGATAGAGCCAATGTCCAACTAACGATTAATCTACTATTCTTTAAGTTATTCAAAATATATATTGTCCTCGCTTTCCTGGTAATCTATGTCTATTATAGCGTTTGCTAGGGACTATATCACCCTACTTAGGGCTCTATAATAGAATTGAATCGTATTTCCTAGAGAAAAGTGCTTTTAGTGCTGGATAAAGAGGTGAATACTTTTGCACCGGGATCACAGGAAATTAAAAAAACCCGCAGAAAGCTCTCTACGGGTTTTCGCTAATATATTTTTTAGCTAAACTTTTTGTAAGCATTGCGCGTATCAAGTTCAAGTTGTTCTAATGAAAAACTTTCTTTTGCATGATGGTATAGGTTTTCACCAATAGTCTCAATCGCTCCTGATACTTTTAATGTATAAAGTTGACGTAACGCATTTGTGACCTGTTCTACATCTCCAATTGGAGCGATAATGCCATACTCTTCACTTGGTAGTAAGGCATGAACACCACCTACGTCAGTAGTCACGACTGGTATTTTTGCACGAGCAGCTTCTAGCAAAACTAGTGGGAAACTTTCACTATCAGATGTAAGTAATAGACAATCCGATACGTTTAAACAGGCATGAATATCTTGTCTAAATCCAGTTAAGTGAATATATTCTTTCCCTTGTTTTAACTGTTCCAAATGCTTTCGCTCCGGACCGTCTCCAATCGCTAATAACTGAATTGGGATACCTTCATTTCTCAATTGAGTTACTGCTTCAAAGGCTAACGGATGATTCTTAATCGGATGATAGCGAGCGACCATGGTCACCACGAAATCATCCGTATTCAAACCTAAATCTTTCCGCTCAACTACAGGAACATGAGGTTCTTCAAAGGAAATTCCGTTATAAATAATACTGATTTTATTTGACTGCACGCCAAAACCTTCTAGCATGTCTCCAAAGCGATGAGACACAGCGAAAAAGTGATCTATCTTTCCAATAACACGCATATTAATGGCTGTGAATATTTTACCTTTTACGCCGCCTTTAATAAAATCCTTTGAAGGATCACTATGAATGGTTGTAAACCAGTGAAAAGGTAGGATATGCATTATTAGAAAGACGAAAAAATTTGCTCTCGGTCCATGTGTATGGATGATGCCGATTTGGTTTTCACGAATATAACTTACTAATTTTTTAATAAAAGACAAATCGTAACGAGAGGTTTGATTGAAAACAATGGTCTCAATTCCAGCTTCACGAGCTTCCTTCGACAATTGTCCCTCTTGCATAACACCTAAAACAACTTCTTCTGTTGAAAATTGTTGTAGAAGAGAAATGAGATGGTTTTTAGAACCACCCGTTTCCCCCCCACTAATTAGATGTAGAATGGTCATTCAATCGTTCTCCCCTTTTGTGAAACGAAGACAATAAACGCTGCTGTTAAGAAATAGTAATACATAGTGAAGGTTTTGTCTTCCCATATGTTATAAATCAAGCCACACCAGAATATAGCGATTAAACCGGCTACCATAGGAATTGCATAAGGTGACGTTTTACGATATTTCCAGAATAATACCAGCATGCCTAGTAAGAATACGGCGAAGAGAATGACTCCGATCAATCCTGTTTGGGTAATGATTTGAATATATTGATTGTCGGCATAAATATCATACGTAATGTCATATTCATTATAAATCGGTGAAGAATAGGATTTTGATGCTGAGTCACCAAATGTCGCAAAGCCTGTCCCGATAATAGGGTGATCTTTATAAATTTCAAATCCTTTAAATACTATAAATAAACGTCCTGTTGTTTTACTTTTTTCAAATGTACTTGTATTAAAAGTTTCTTTAATACGATTCGATTCTACCTCAAATCCTCCTGGCTCTGCTGGTCCCGTACGAGGGAAATCACCAATATTGGTATTTTCATTGATCCAATTTGCTCCAAAAGTTGTCGGTATTGTTATAAATACAAATGATAATGCAAGGACAATCCCAGTTTTAATGAAAAACTTCCAATTCCGTGTATATAACACATAAATTGCTAGGCCAATGGCAAAAGCAATCCAAGTTCCACGACTGTAAGTAAGGATCCACACACCAGACATTAGAATAAGTCCAACATTTAGTAACCATTGAAGTTTGGTTTTTGGTAGAAGCATTTTTAAGTAAAGAGTTAACATCGCTGCTATCGTCAAGAATACGGCAAGGACATTTGGATTATTGATAAGTCCATATATACGTGAACGATTATTGGGTGATAGTGATCGGTTCACCCATAGTTCAGGCATCCAAGCAGAACGCATAGATAGCTTTTCAACTAATCCTTGTACAACCAAGATCATCGCAACAACGAAAGTTGTCCATAAGAATGTTTTAATGTCTTGTTTTGTAATGCCTAGACGTTTTACAACATATAAGATGATAAATGTTATGGCAAACGCGCGTAGTTGGAAAATAATTGCCCCAATACTGACGCCGGTAAGTAATGCAGAAACAGATCCTACTACTAAAAAGGCAAGAAACGCCCATTCAAACTTTTCAAATTGTATAATCGATTTTGGATGTTTACGTGAATCCCATAAAACTCTCAAAAAAGCTGCCACAATGATTAAATCTCCTACTAATTTAAGAGATGGATTAATTTCAATTAAAAACGAACGCAAAGGGAAATAAAATAATAGAAGAAACATCGTTTGCTTTGGTTTAAATATAGCAAGTAATCCAAGTACCGCAGTTACTGCGTAAGCTACAATGTTTAATGGCACTAGCAAAGCCAATATCACGAGAGCAACACCTAATGCAATGACTCTCCATTGTTGATCAAAAAATGTTAAATTCATTTCAAAAATCCTTTCTATACCTCATTCAAATTAAAAGTATATCACATCTAAGCCAAAACCCTCTCATCCTTTTTGTGGATTCAAAAAAAAGGTGCCAGGAAGTCACACAATTCGGATACATTTCAGAATTGGTGTCCACCTGGCAATGATTTTATTCTTTTTCTGGGAAGAATGTAGATTTCAGTTGCGAATACCACATTAGATAAACTGGGTGATCATAAGTAGCCATTCGGACGACCATATTTGTACCTTGGTAGAAGATCATGCTATTTTTGTCGAGACCATAGCGCTTGGCGTAATCCATGTAAAGATTGAACGCTTCAACTCCCTCTTCTGCCTGGAAAGGTGCATAAGAGTCGATTTCAATTGTGATTCCACTGCCATAAATTTGAGCGTTAATGAAAGCTCGATGTAATCGATCTTCTTTGTTTAGCACTGACTTTCTAAAAGAATTTGGTTGAAGGAATGCTGCATCAAATCCATACGAACGCCATTTTTTGAAATTTGTTGATGTTGCATGTGGTGCATA
>JBFGKX010000081.1:0-9799 GCA_041576455.1 Paenisporosarcina sp.
AGGGGACTTTTTTGTTTTCCAGGGCCATCTGAGCTGAGCAGAGGAGAGATTGACATGACAACCAAAAATATAAAAATAGCACGTCTTACAATAAATGGGGACACCCTTTCCCCCATCTCGATTTTCAAACGATTACAAGGAACGCGAAAGTTTCTTCTTGAAAGTTCATTAAAACATGAAGCTTCAGGTCGTTACTCTTTCATCGGAGCTAATCCCGTAAAAGAATTTAAAGGCGCAGTTGGTGAATTACTTGAAACTTCCCTTATAACAGGCGAAGTATTGATGCACCAAGGAAAACCAATTGAACTCCTTAAAACGTTGCTCCCTTTTACACACGAACTAGATGAGTTCCCATTTAACGGAGGGGCAGTCGGCTATATTGGGTACGATGTCATTGCTCATTATGAAGACATTGGCCCTGCTTTACCGGATGAACGAGAGATGCCTGACATTCATTTACTTGTTTATGAAACGGTCGTCGTTTATGACCACTTAAAACAAAATGTCACGATTTTTCACACTGGTTCAACGCCAAGTACTATTGACGAGATCGTGCATCAACTTTCAGTTCAAGAACGTGAAGAGGAACAGAGTCAATCTGTAGCTCCCTTCACATCAAACGTAGCAAAAGAGGCGTTTATCAATCATGTTGAACAAGCAAAAGAGCTTATCCGAGCAGGCGATATTTTTCAAGTGGTTTTATCCCAACGTTTACAAGCAGCGTATTCAGGTGACCCCTTTACGTTGTATCGGAAACTACGAAAAGAAAATCCCTCACCTTATATGTTTTATATCGATTTTAATGAACATGTTGTCCTTGGTGCATCTCCTGAAAGCTTAATGAGTATCCAGGGAAATCGCGTGACAACGAATCCGATTGCAGGGACAAGAAGAAGAGGCCAAACCCCAGAAGAAGATGCGCAGCTTGAGATGGAACTTCAAGCAGATGCGAAAGAACTTGCAGAACATCGGATGTTAGTCGATTTAGGAAGAAATGATTTAGGCCGGATTAGTGATGTTGGCAGCATTCATTTAACAAAATACATGACTGTCGAAAAGTATCAACATGTTATGCATCTTGTTTCAGAAGTGGCTGGCACTTTACGTAAAGACTTGCATCCATTAGATGCATTGACTGCATGCTTACCAGCAGGTACTGTATCGGGCGCTCCTAAAATTCGAGCCATGCAAATTATACAAGAAATGGAAAGTGTGAAAAGGGGCGTGTATGGAGGTGCCATAGGCTATATCGGATTTAATGGCAATATCGACACCGCTTTAGCCATTCGAACGTTAGTCGTAACAAATCAGACCGCATACGTTCAAGCAGGAGCTGGAATCGTGTATGATTCCGACCCAACAGCTGAATATGAAGAGACCTTACACAAAGCCAAGTCTCTCCTAGAGGTGTTATCGTGATATTACTTCTCGATCACTATGATTCGTTTACGTACAACTTGTTTCAGAGCCTATCCATGCTCGGCGAAGACGTGAAAGTTTTTCGGGACGATGAGATATCTATCGAAGACATCCGTCAAATGAACCCTAAAGCCATTGTCTTATCACCAGGTCCTGGGTCACCCATTGATAAAAAGAACTCCTTGTCGATTATTGAAGAATTTTACCAAACGGTGCCGATGCTTGGTGTTTGTTTAGGTCATCAACTTCTAGGTGTCGCATTTGGGGGAACGATGAAACGGGCAATTCAAGTAATGCATGGCAAAGTATCTGCAGTCCAACATGGCCATGAAGGCATGTTCGCTTCTTTAGCTAATCCATTGCCCGTCATGAGATATCATTCGCTTGTTTTAGAAGAACTTGATTTACCCTTATGTTTTACAAAAACTGCCTTCTCCATAGATGATTCAACCATTATGGCGATTCAACATAAAGAGTATCCTTTGTATGGCTTGCAGTTTCACCCAGAGTCAATCGGAACTCCAGATGGGCATGACATTCTTCAAGCCTTTTTAAAAGAAATAGCTTAGTAGAGGAGAGAATGAGATGAGAAGATTTACAGACAGTGTACGTAACGGCGTATCGCTTACGTACAGCGAGATGAGAGAAGCCACTAATGCCATGTTTTCTGACAAAGTAACAGATGAGGAAATTGCGGAATTTTTAACCGCCCTTTCCACAAAAGGAGAAACAACCGACGAGATTGCTGCACTAGTTGAAGTGTTGAGAGAACATGCAACCCAAATCCCAGTTACTTCACGAGCAGTATTTGATAACTGTGGAACAGGCGGAGACGGTTCCCAAAGTTTTAATATTAGTACGACTTCTTCGTTTGTATTGGCCGGCGCCGGATTGAACATTGCCAAACATGGGAATCGCAGCATATCGAGTAGAACCGGTAGCGCAGATGTATTAGAAGAACTTGGCATCGCTTTAGACTTTCATCCAAGTGAAGTAGAGGAATTGATACAGCAGACCAATATTGCCTTTTTATTCGCTCCACATGTACATCCAAAAATGAAAAGAATCCAAATCATTCGGAAAGCTTTAGGAAGACCGACGATTTTTAATATGATTGGACCGTTAACCAATCCTATTTCCTTATCATCACAATTGGTTGGGGTTTATCGACAAGATAAACTGATGGATATCGCAGCAGTTCTCCACCGACTAGGAAGAGAACGTGCAGTCGTGTTAACGGGTGCCGGAGGGATGGATGAAGCGTCTCTTGCAGGTGAAAATCATTTAGTTTTAATGCATGAAGGTGAATTCGTTCCCTTTACTTTACATGCTCAAGATGTCGGCTTATCATATGCCCCTCTTGAAGCGATCCGTGGAGGAAACGCCAAAGAAAATGCTGACATTTTAAAAAGCGTCTTACGAGGAGAAGCTTCCCCTTATTTAGATACCGTTTTATTAAACGCAGGAATTGGTTTATTTGCCGCTGGCGTTTCTTCTACAATTCAAGAAGGCGTCCATCAAGCAAGAAAGAGCATTGAGTCTGGATGCGCACTAGAAGCCATGAATTCAGTCGTTGCTTTTAGTCGAAATCGGAATCACCGGGAGGTTAACGCATGACCATCTTACAACAAATATTAAAAGTAAAAGAACAAGAAGTGCAAATACTCGTAAATCGACAAGTCCCCTTTGAATTAAAGAAATCGTTAAATAATCAACCCACATTATTTGAAACTTTATATCAAGCAAAACATTTACATGTGATTTCTGAAATTAAACGTGCTTCTCCTTCCAAAGGGCTAATTGAAGGAAATGTGAACCCTGTAGAGCAAGCATTAACTTATGAACAGGCAGGAGCCGCAGCAATTTCAGTGCTGACCGATCAGCAATTTTTTAAAGGGTCCATGGAAGATTTACAAGCAGTTGCATCAGCAGTTCGTCTACCTGTTTTATGCAAAGATTTCATCATCCACTCATTGCAAATTGAGCAAGCTAAACAAGCAGGAGCATCGATTATTCTATTAATTGTGGCGGCGCTTGATCAACAGCAGCTTCAAGAATTGTTTGATTATGCGACGAGTTTACACTTAGAAGTTTTGGTAGAAGTTCACGATGTCGATGAATTGAAAAGAGCCTTATCCATTGATGCTAAATTAATTGGCGTTAATAACCGAAACTTAAAAACATTCGAAGTTGATTTAGCGAAAACTGCCGAAATCGCAGCTCACTTCCCGTTCCATGAAGAGCGTGTCTTAATTAGTGAAAGTGGCATTGTTGACGCGAAAGATGCCTCATATGTATCGAATGTTGGCGCAAGCGCAGTTCTTGTCGGAGAAACATTAATGCGCAGTGCAAACATTGACGAAACATTGCGTTTGTTTCACGTGAAACGTGGAGAATTTTGATGACAAAAGTCAAAATATGCGGATTGATGCAACTTGAACATGTACAAGTTGCTGTTGAGTCAGGGGCAGACGCGGTAGGGTTTGTTTTCGCTAAAAGTCATCGACGAGTAACGATGGAACAAGCTAAAAAGCTAGCAACAGCAGTCCCAAGCCATGTATTAAAAATTGGCGTATTCGTCAATGAACCTCTAGATGAAGTGGAGCGCATTGCTAGAGAAGTACCACTCGATTTGGTCCAGCTGCATGGCGATGAAACGCCAGATTACGCGCGAAGCGTTTCCTTACCAACCATTAAAGCGTTGTCAATAACGTGTGAAGAAGATGTACAAAAAGCTGCTCAATATGATGTCGATTATTTCTTATTTGACGCACCAGGTGTTGAGTTTCGTGGTGGTTCAGGACATTCATTTGATTGGACATTGTTAGCGCAATCGAAGATTTCCTTAGACAAAGTGATTTTAGCTGGTGGACTTACAGAAGTGAATATAAATAGAGCCATTGAACGTGTACAGCCCTTCATGGTGGATGTATCTAGTGGTGTTGAAACAGAAAAACAAAAAGACTCAAATAAAATACGCACATTTATACGTGCAATCCAGGATGGGGAGAGATAATCATGCAGACAACCTATAACCAACCAAATGCGACAGGTCATTACGGACAATACGGCGGGCGATTTGTTCCTGAAACTTTAATGCAAGCAGTGATTGAATTAGAAGAAGCTTATGAATTGGCAATTAAAGACGAAAGCTTCCAAAAAGATTTCAAATATTATTTAAAAGATTATGTAGGTCGAGAAAACCCACTATACTTCGCAGAACGTTTAACAAATAAAATGGGCGGAGCGAAAATTTATTTAAAGCGTGAAGATCTCAATCATACAGGTGCTCACAAAATTAACAACACAATTGGCCAGGCCTTACTAGCTGTTCGTATGGGGAAACGAAAAATTGTTGCTGAAACTGGGGCTGGTCAACATGGCGTTGCAACAGCAACAGTCTGTGCATTGCTTGATTTAGAGTGTGTGGTCTTTATGGGGGAAGAAGATGTTCGTCGCCAACAGTTAAATGTTTTCCGCATGGAATTGTTAGGCGCAAAAGTAATTAGCGTGAAGCAAGGCAGTGGGACGTTAAAAGATGCTGTCAATGAAGCGCTTCGTTACTGGGTAACTCATGTGGCGGATACTCATTACATCATGGGCTCTGTCTTAGGGCCACACCCATTCCCAAAAATCGTGAGAGATTTCCAACGTGTGATAGGCGATGAAACGCGTAAGCAAATCGTTGAAAAAGAAGGTCGACTGCCAGATGCAATTGTTGCTTGTATTGGTGGTGGCAGTAACGCCATGGGCATGTTCTATCCATTTATTGAAGACACTGATGTGAAATTATACGGAGTTGAAGCAGCTGGGGCAGGGATTGACACAGATAAACATGCGGCGACTTTGACTAAAGGTTCAGTAGGCGTATTACACGGTGCAATGATGCATTTACTTCAAGATGATGCGGGTCAAATTCAAGAAGCACATTCCATTTCTGCCGGTCTCGATTACCCAGGAATTGGACCTGAACATAGTTACTTACACGAAACAGGTCGCGTCACGTATACGTCCGTCACGGATGATCAAGCTTTATCGGGTGTTCAATTGTTGGCGCGAACTGAAGGCATCCTCCCTGCTCTCGAATCGGCACATGCCATTCATTACGCGAGTGAGCTCGCGTCTACAATGAACAAAGATGAAATTGTTGTGATTTGTTTGTCAGGACGTGGAGATAAAGATGTCGTGACTGTACGAGATGCGCTTGGAGGTGGCACAAATGACTAAATTTAAATTACAATCCGCAATTGAACAACAAGTTGAAAGTGGAGGAAGAGCGTTCATCCCCTACATCATGGCTGGTGACGGTGGCTTATCCAACCTTCGTGAACAATTACTATTCCTTCAAGAAGCTGGGGCCACAGCTGTAGAATTGGGTATTCCATTCTCTGATCCTGTCGCAGATGGACCAACCATTCAAGAAGCCGGTAAGCGAGCTTTAGCTGAAGGAGTTACATTACGGGCGGTTCTTGAAGAAATCGGACGTTTACAAGGTGATGTTAATATTCCAATTGTCTTGATGACGTATTTAAATCCAGTATTCCAATATGGCATCGCGGCTTTTGCAAAAGACAGTGCAGCTGTTGGGGTCAGTGGGTTAATTGTCCCTGATTTGCCACTTGAAGAAAGTGCATTGGTGCATGATGAATTTATTAAACATGATTTAGCACTCATCCAATTAGTGAGTTTAACAAGTCCCGTTGAGCGTATCGAGCGCATTGCCAAAGCTTCTGAAGGATTCTTATATGCCGTCACGGTCACTGGCATTACGGGCGCACGAGCAGAATTTGCTGATAACATCGGCGAACACTTAGCAGCTTTGAAGAAAGTAAGTTCCGTTCCCGTAATGGCTGGGTTTGGAATATCCACTCCAGATCAAGTTCGGGATATGGGGAACCTCGCAGATGGCGTGATTGTTGGAAGTCGTATCGTGGATGCACTTCACACAGGTGATCACGACAGCATCCGTGAGTTAATTGCTGCAGCGAAAGCTCCTTCTGTTGTGACAAAATAATATGTGTGTCTAGAAAAAGATGATGGCCAACTATTTCTTGCGCTTTCCGTGGACGAAACGCTAGACTCCCATACTCACCTGTCTAAGACAGATGAGTATGGGAGTCTAGCTTGTTTCATTTTTCCGCAGGAGTCTTTAGAAATAACCGACCAGTTTCATACTGAAATGATATGAAGAGATACGCTTATAGTAGCGAACTCTGTTGATTGAAGTGGAGGCGGAGAAAACATGTGCTCCTGCGGTTACTCGTCGCAAAGGAAGTCCACCTTTTCTTCTATCGCTCTTTTTCAATCGAATACAGTTATAATCACTCATTTTATAGTTTGTCTAAAAGCTGAGGCGATTTCAATTTCGGAATCGCCTCATTTCTTCTCTTGAAGTCTATTATTATGCGTGTGATTTGGGAGAGGAACCGTCAAACTTCGTCCTAACTTCACTAAAATACGGTTTTCATCGTAATGAATTTCATTTCAGTCATTTCTTCGACGGCAAACTTGACGCCTTCTCGGCCATATCCACTCATTTTGACGCCACCATAAGGCATGTGGTCAACTCGGAATGTAGGAATGTCGTTGATAATGACGGCCCCCGCTTCAATTTCATCTGCGGCATGCAACGCATCTGTTAACACGTTCGTGTAGATGGCTGCATTTAAGCCGAATTGTGAAGCATTGACTAACTCGATTGCTTCATCCAACGTGTCATACGGAACGATTGACACAATTGGTGCAAATACTTCTTCGCACATCACTTTCATGTCTTCTTTTACATCCGTTAACACGGTTGGTTGCATTTGACGGTCAGTAAACTCAAATCCCGTTGCCACTTTTGCACCCTGCGATTTGGCTTCTTCAATCCAATTAATAATGCGCTCTACTTCGTCTGGATGAATCATCGAACTCACGTCTGTATGTTCATCTAATGGGTCCCCTACTTTTAATGCTTTTGTCTCTTTCACAAAGGCTTCTACAAATTCATCATAGACTTCACGATTCACATAAATTCGCTGTAGGGAGATACACACTTGTCCCGCAAAGCTAAACGCTCCTTCAACACAACGTTTGATGATTTTGTCGATAGGAACACTCGGCTCCACAATTAGTGCTGAGTTCGAGCCGAGTTCAAGTGTAATTTTACGCAATCCTACTTTTTCTTTAATTTTCAACCCAACTGGCACACTTCCAGTAAATGTTACTTTTTTTACGTCCGGGTGTGTAATGAGTGAGTCACTTAACTCACTCCCGCTTCCAGTGACAATCTGTAGCGCGCCATCTGGTAACCCCGCCTCTTTAAAAATATCCGCCATCACAAGTGCACTTAATGGGGTTTGAGATGCTGGTTTTAATACCACCGTATTGCCAACAGCAAAGGCGGGTCCTAATTTGTGCGCTACTAAATTATAAGGAAAGTTAAAAGGTGTAATCGCTGCGACCACGCCAATGGGTTCTTTTTTTGTCCATCCGATTCGATTGGCTCCACTTGGTGCCGCATCCATGGGGATGGTTTCTCCGCGGTATTGCTTTGCTTCTTCTGCTGCAAATTGATAGGTTGCTATGGTCCGATCAACTTCACCACGAGCCGTTTTCAGTGGTTTTCCTGCTTCTTCGGCCATCATTTTAGCTAGTTCTTCCTTGCGATGACGCATAATTTCTACAACTTTATATAAAATTTCCGCTCGATCATAGGCTGTCCATTTTTTGAACGATTGAAAAGCTTGTTCTGCTCCTACAATCGCTACTGTCACATCTTCAGCTGTTCCTTTTCCTACTTTTGCGAGAACTTTTCCGTCATATGGAGCTTTCAGTTCATAAGATTCACTTGTTTCACGCCAATTCCCGTTAATCCAAAGTTTAGTTACTCTCAACAGAAACACCTCCTAATAAAAATTATATACCCCAAATTCTTATTTTCAGCTCTTAATTCCCATATTGTTTTACAACTAAATTATGATGAACCTATTTTTCAAATATACTTCTTCCCAAACTCTATTGGTTCATATACATAAAATCAACAAGTACATTATTCCCGTTGTAATTTGGGTCATACTTTTCGATACACTATTAAATATCATTTAACATGGTTAATCGCTTCATTTTTGGGCAAAACAAGGATATTCAATTTTTGAAAGGATGATGAACCATGCTCATAAAAAAATCACTTCTACTGGCTAGTTTTCTTTTTTCTTCTGCATTGGTAATAGGTGCTTGTGCAGATGACGATACCATTACGAAAGACTCAACCAATAATGATCAAAGCAATGATCTTGTCGATTCAGATCCAGGTGATAATCCAGCAAATGTTGTCGGGATGAGTTATGATTTTACTTATTTTGAGCTACATGTAAATTCTGCTAGTCAAGATGATGAAGTATATATCCTATATCAAGAGAAAAAAGATGCGACCGATGCTGAATATACGAATGAATTATCCAATCAACATTTAATTGGATCTGACGCATTGAATTACATTAATCCTAGTTTAGAAAAGCTACAGATCAATCAAAACCTCTCAAATGATGAAATTATGAAACAAATTATCAATGCTTTTCAATTGAAAGAGGATTACACTTCTATAAATGCAAAAGTTACTTATAAAAATGGTGACACAGAAGAATATGAACTCGAAAACGAACCCACTTAAACAATATTATCATTAAAAAAGTGCCAAGAAAGATTTCGCTTCTTTCTTGGCATTTCAGAATGTAAATAAACAATAAAAAGAGTGAATAAACCTGCGTACAATTGAAAAGAGCGCATACAAGAAATGTTGAATTCCTTTGTGGTGGACGTGTTTTTCTTTAAATTGTTTTATTAGTAATATGGTCGGCTATTTCTGGAGACTCCTGCGGAAAAACGAAACAAGCTAGACCCCACAGGCTCCGCTGTCATAGACAGCTGAGTCGAGGAGGCTAGCGTTTCGTCCGCGGAAAGCGAAAGTAATAGCCGACCATCATTTTTTTCAATAGAGATTCATTCATGAAATGACCGCTTTCCGTGGGCTCGCGCCGAACTAACTCGAGCGCTGCTCGAGTGGATTTCGACGTCTTCGCTGTCCCACAGGAGTCGGTCATTTCATTCCTATTTTTATAAGGTGACTAAAGATGTTCTGTAGAAAAATTAAGCATGAATAGGATAGGTTGAAGGTTCCAATGACTAAGCAGCTTTTGCGTATAAGTACATCGTCCATAAAATAGAAGCGACTATTGATTTTTTAATTTTTTTAAAAGAAAGTGAATGTAACTATAAACGAGTTTAAAGACTTACATAATCAATTTTCATTTCGGTTGTCATGAGGTGCCGCAGGAGTTCATGTCTTCGCTACTTCTGCTCTTTTCAACAGATTTCACTTTTATAATCATATCTCTTC
>JBFGKX010000082.1:0-9706 GCA_041576455.1 Paenisporosarcina sp.
CCGACCTTCTATCTATATAAATTATATGAAGAGTTACGCTTACAGTAGGAAACCGGTTGATTCGCCAACATTTTCAACTACTCATGTTCATACTTTATTTTCTTAAGATCCTCTTACGTCACCCTATAAAAATAGAAATGAAATGACCGACTCCTGTGGGAAAGCGAAGACGTCGAAATCCACTCGAGTAAAGCTCGAGTGAGTTCGGCGCGAGCCCACGGAAAGCGGTCATTTCATGAAAGAATCTCTATTAAAAAAAATGATGGTCGGCTATTTCTTTCGCTTTCCGCGGACGAACCGCTAGTCTCCTCGACTCAGCTATCTAGGACAGCGGAGTCTGTGGGGTCTAGCTTGTTCCATTTTTCTGCAGGAGTCTTCAGAAATAACCGACCATCTTACTACTGGAATAAGTTGAAAAGAGCTTTGTTCGATTTACTTGTAAATGCTGAAACTGTTTCGTGATTCTTTTGCTTTGTACAAAGCAATATCTGCATTTCTGACAAGTTCTTTCGCTTTCAATCCATGATCTGGATACATGGCAATTCCAATACTAGACGTTGTATTAAGAATATGCCCTCGTATTTTATACGCTGGTTGCAAGGCCTTGTGTATTCGTTCTGCTACTTCAATTACATCATTTAAGTTGTCATCATCTGAAAGAAGAATGGTAAATTCATCTCCACCCATGCGAGCAAGAATGTCACTTTCCTTAGTTACTCCTTTTAGTCTTTCTGCAAATTGGATTAATAAATCGTCTCCCACTTCGTGTCCATATGAATCATTTATTGACTTGAAATTATCCATATCCAAATACATCACTGCAAAAGAACGTTTATGACGTTTTGCCTCTTTTAATGTGTTTTCCATGAGCTCTGTGAAAATTCGGCGATTATATAAACCTGTTAGAGAATCACGAAATGCTAAATTTTTCAATTTTTCTTCATATTGTTTTCTTTTTGAAATATCTCTTGAAGCAATTGTAAGTTCCTGAACCATTCCATTTTCATCTAAAATCGGCGTGCCAAAAGATTCTACCCACGTGTATTTTCCATCTTTAACCTTCTGGCGAAATTCGACTTTGCAATAACTTTTACTTTTCAATGACTCCTTAAATTTCCGTTGCAAGTATGAAATATCTTCAAGGTGAACAGTATCATAAAATGTTTTCCCTATTAACTCTTCTGGCTCGTACCCAAGTAATTTTTTATGTGATGGAGAGGCATAGGTAATGACTCCCTCTATATTAAGTAATTTAATTAAGTCATGTGAATTTAAAGCAATTAGACGATATTTCGCTTCGCTTTCGCGAAGCGTTTGTTCAATTTTTTTTCGTGCTGTGATATCACGAATAATGACTTGAAAAGCTCTTTTTTCATTGAAATTAATGAGCATGGACGATATTTCTGCATTAATCGTTTCCCCATCTACGGTTAACAGTTTTTCTTCCGTAAGTTCTAAAGTAGTACCTGTTTGCTCAACTAAACGAATTCTATTTAGCACGAATTCACGATCATCTGGATGAACAAACGCCATCATATATTTACCCACAACTTCATCTTTTGACTTGGCATTAACTAATCGTAAAGCTCCTTCATTCGCATAGACAATTTGACCTTCACTATGAACGACAATTGCTTCATGCGAATGTTCGACTAACTTCCGATAACGTTCTTCACTTTCCTTTAACTTTGTTTGGACATTTTTTTGTTTCGTAATATCTTTGTACATCCCCACTGCTAGCAAGTTTCCTTTATTAATCGCTCGATAAGAGGCTAATAAATCCAGAACAATTCCATCGACGGTCACACGTTGTGTTTCATCATTAATAATATGATTCCCTTTTCGAAGCTGTTCTAAAATGATATCTTGATTTGGTTTATCATTTTCATCCTGTTTGGTGTAAAACATATGTTTTTGAATATCATTGCCTGTCCAACCAAGTATATTTTGAAACGCCTGATTTGTTTTGAAGATCGTTCCATCTTGAGCAATTAAGAAAATGGCATCTGTCGTACTATTCCAAATGAGTTCATATTCATCCTTTAATTCTTGTAATTCTTTTTCTTTACGGATTCTTTCCGTAATATCACGACCGACACCAGAGACAGCTTCAACCTCTTCGTTTTCGTTATACACCGGTGACAGTGTCAGGCTTATATCGACCAAAGTACCGTCTTTTCGTTTTCTCTTAAGATCAATCCCCCGTACTTTCGTACCGTGCCATGCCTTCTCATAAAGTGCTTCAGCTTCTTCTTTTAACCCATCAGGAATCATTGGAAGTTTCTTTCCAATGACATCTTCTTTAGAGAACCCATAAATCTCTGTGAATGAGTCATTAATAAACGTTACATTTCCTTCAATGTCCACTAAATGTATAGCATCCGAGCTATCTTCAATAAAAGACTCTAATTTCCCTTTTAACTTTTGAAGTTCTTCTAACATTTGTTTATCTTTTGTGATATCTTTCGCAATGCCATAAACACCTACCACGATGTCATCAATAATTATTGGAATATTTTTGACCAACAAATCAATCTTATGACCTTTTCGGTGAATTACAGAAGTTTCATACTCCACTGACTCTCCTTGAACGGCTTTCTGAAACGATTCTACAGTTTGATTGATTACAGAAGGTAAAATAATCGGAATAAAGGATCTACCTATTAAATCTTCTGATCTGTAAGCCGTAATTTGTTCCACAGATTTGTTTGCGCTTAGGAAAATCCCTTTTAAATCTAGAGAATAGATGCCATCTAAATTATTTTCAAACAAAGATTTAAATCTTTTTTCACTTTCAATTAGTTGATTCTTAAATTTTTGTTTTTGACTGATATTTTTGTAAATGCCAACGATTGCCCATGCTTCACCCAAGCTATTGACAATGGGATTATAGGTTGCCATTACATCAAGATGGCTCCCATCTTTTTTACGCCTTTGGGTCTCTAAACTAGCAATTCCTTCACCCTTTTGTAATTTCGTTCTAATTTCTTGTAGTTCATCTTTTAAATGTGAGGGGATTAACTGAATACTAGGTTTTGGTCCTACTATGTCCTTTTTAGTCCATCCAAAAAGGGAAGTAAATGCGGGATTAATATGGAGTACCTTTCCTTCTAAGGTAAACATAATAATTCCATCCGCAGTATGTTCCCAGATCAACTCTAATTGCTCTTTTGTCTCTCTTAGTTGATCTTGAGTCTTTTTACTAGTTGTGATATCACGACAACTCAATGCGACTGCAATGACATTTCCCTCTTTATCTTTTATTGGAGAGTACGTGATCGATACACTAATCAAGCTTCCATCTTTGTGACTTCTCTGTGTTTGAAAATCCGTAATGGTTTCCCCTAATAGTATCTGTTTACGAAAATAATCCGCTTCCCCTTTTTTATGCTCGGGGACAAAATTATTTGTTTTTACTATAAATTCACCTAGCAAATCTTTCTTTTTCCAACCAAATAGCTTTTCAAACGCTTGATTTAGTTCAAGTACTTCTCCTTTTATACTCCAGATGGAAATGGCATCCCCAGAATTTGCAATAAAGGCTTTATAAAAATCAAGCTTTTCATGATATGCTTTGTCTAAAATTTGATGATCTGATAGATGACGAATCATCGATAATATATGGGTACAGTTGTTAAACTGATCAAAGATAGGGGAAATCAATATTTCACCCTCTATTGGCCCATCTTTTATATAAACCGTGTCATTGAATGTAATACTTGACTTTAAATCTATTGCTTTTTTATATTGTTGAATGGTTTGCTCAGCTTGAACTTGTGGCATCACTTCATCCAAACGTTTGCCAATTATATCCTCTGACCAACCGAACTCATCAAATGCTTTATCATTTAGTAAAACATACCTAAAGACGAGTTCCTCGTCTATTGAAACCAACGTAACCAAATCAGATGTTTGATTTAACAGTGTGGGGAAAATTTCTACATGTGAGTTCATTAAATGTTTATAAGTTTCATTCATTTACTCATTACTCCTTTTGGTAGTCCGGCTATCATAGTTATCTTTTGACCCGTGACTTTGCGTCCCTCCATTGCTAAAGGTTTGCCTTTTTATATCCTATATTTACAAAGTATACACGATTGAATCGTCTGTACGTGCATCATATTACCTTTTTTATATGTACATATTTTATTGTACTACTTGGATAATTCACATTTCAATTAAGTATATCAAGGAGATAATTTGAGGATATAAAAAAGAAAAAACCTGTAAATCTATGAAAGATCTACTAGGCTAAAGTTGTTATAGTCTTAATTCAAGTTATCCACTCACCGTCTTTAAATAGTACGACGAAATATTTTTTTTCCATTAAACGAAATGAGCATTGGCTTATTCGCGACAACCGTTTCAAGACAAACAGATCGTCCCCATAACTGATAAATGTAGGGGAGTACATTTTCTAAATAGTGTGGATCCAGTTCAGTTCCCTCATATTCATGTTTAAGATACAGTTCCCCGTTTCGGGAATAGTCACCATCCTCCACTACGATGTATGGAAAACTTCCATTTACCCGCATAGAAACAAGCTGGTCCCTTACATGTTCATAATCTTTATCTGTAATTTGATAATTTCCACTCTTCTTTTCAAACAAGTACAAATCTTCCTGCTTCACTAATTCTTTGGTTAAATAATTTCGAATAAAGGAAATGTCCGATTCAATTTCCCTTACCTCATACATTTTTTCTCTTCCTGAATTCGGCTTGACTCCTCTCTTCATCATTTCATCTGTCGGATGATTATATCTTTTTTCAATATCTTCGTAAATTTTCAAACCTAAATAATATGGATTAATCGATGTTTTAGAAGGCTGCACAACGTTCGCATTCAATGTGGCGAACTCAATTGCTTCTTCAGTCGTTAAGTCCATTTCTCGCAGGATGCGCTGATGCCAATAAGTGGCCCATCCCTCATTCATAATTTTGGTCTCGAGTTGTGGCCAAAAATAATGCATTTCTTCGCGCATCATCGTTAAGATATCTCGTTGCCACTCGTCCAATTCTTGACTATGCTCTTCGATAAATAACAATAAATCTTTTTCTGGATTCGGAGGAAATTTCTTTCTTTTATCAACCGGTTGAATTACCGGTGCTGGCTGATCCATCTTCCATAAATCATCGTAAGGTGTTTTTCGCGTAGCTTGTTCCTCATTTTCTAGTTCGTTTAACCGATTTGGTCGTATAATCGACGGATCAATATGCTCTTGAATCGCTAAAATCGCATCTAAAAAACGTTCAACTTCTTCTTTCCCGTGAATCATTTCATATTGCGCGATACGCTCAGCTGTCGCTGTCATGCTTTCAACCATGTCACGTCTCGTATTGGAAAAACGGACATTATTTTTAAAGAAATCACAGTGCGCAAGGACATGAGCAATTATTAGCTTATTCTGAATGAGGCTGTTCGTATCAAGTAAGAAGGCATAACACGGGTTTGAATTAATCACAAGCTCATAAATTTGACTTAACCCTAAATCATATTGCAGCTTCATTTTATGAAATTGTTTTCCGAAACTCCAATGAGAAAAACGCGTTGGCATCCCGTATGCTCCAAATGTATAAATTATGTCAGCTGGACAAATCTCATAACGCATTGGATAGGTATCCAATCCAAATCCTGAAGCAATTTCAGTAATCTCAGCGATTGCACGATGAAGTTTTCTTTCCACTAATTGAGTCCTTTCAAGTATTTATTTTGTGAGCGATGATATCTTGGATTACTCCAGTTCAAACTGGAGAGCTGTCTTTTTGAAAAAAACTTTTTAGCGCTTCATACACATGGCGTTTTTCTTTCAAAACATAATGACGAAATTTAGGATTAGATATCTTCTTATATGAAGCCATTAATGTTGAATATCGGCTATGCTCGTTTACTTCTCCATAACCAAACATACTTGAAACCATCATGAGTTCATTGATTAGCTTCATACATTTCTCATTGTCACTTGTCATATTTTCTCCATCTGAAAAGTGAAATGCATAAATATTGTAACGAGATGGATTGTATTTATGTTCAATAACGTCTAAAGCGACTTGATAGGCCGAGGAACATTTTGTTCCCCCACTTTCTCCTTTGGAAAAGAACTCCTCTTCTGTAACAATTTTCGCCTCAGTATGGTGGGCAATAAATTCAATTTCTACCGTTTCGTATTTAGTCCTTAAAAATTTGGTCATCCAGAAAAAGAAGCTTCTTGCGATGTATTTTTCAAAAGTTCCCATCGAGCCACTCGTGTCCATCATTGCAAGAACAACCGCTTTAGAATCTGGCTTAATGACTTCATTCCAAGTTTTAAAACGCAAATCTTCATTATGGATGGGAGTGATGGTTGCTTCTCCATTTGTTGCATTTCGTTTAATGGCTGTTAAGATCGTCCGTTTTTTATCTATATTTCCCATCAAGCCTTTTTTTCGAATATCATTAAATTCTATTTTTTCAATCGTACTATCTGCTAGTTCTTTTTGTTTTAAATTAGGTAACTCCATTTCTTTGAAAAGAACATTTTCGATTTCTGAAATCGTAATCTCAGCTTCATAATAATCTTGTCCTGCTTGGTCCCCTGCTTTTTTTCCTTGTCCTGAACCATTCTTTTCGTTCCCTGATCCGCGGGCAATAACATCCCCGACTTCACTATCGCCATTTCCTTGTCCAACATGCTTTGACTGATCGTAATTGTACCGAATTTTGTATTCATCTAATGAGCGTATGGGAATTTTAATAACCTCTCGTCCATTGGACATAATAATATTTTCTTCACTGATTAAATCTGGCATATTATCTTGAATGGCTTCCTTTACTTTGTCCATATGACGTTGTTGATCCTGGTGACCTTTGCGATGGAGAGACCAGTTTTCCTGAGAGATGACAAAATGATCCTTTTGATTTTCGTTCATTTCATCCACACCCATCTTTTAATCAAAATTTTATATTTCCTTATCATATGCAAAGGCCAACAAGTTATTGACGTAACTAGGTAAATAAAAAGAAGACGTATGAAAAATCATTCGTCTTCTTTGAGCCTATAAAGATATTTATCGATTGAGCAAACTCCCCACGTAACGTAACAATTCATTGGCAGATGTCGAATTATATCCATGTTCATCAATAAGTCTCGCAACAACTTCATTGACCTTTTTAAGCTGCGACTCATCAGGCGTTTTGGAAGATGTGGTTATTTTTACCACATCTTTTAAGTCTGCGAAAAGTTTCTTTTGAATCGCTTCGCGTAAACGTTCATGAGAGTTATATTCAAAACGTTTTCCCTTTCTCGCATACGCGGACAATCGGATGAGAATCTCTTCACGAAAAGCTTTCTTCGCATTTTCAGAAATGCCAATTTGTTCTTCAATGGAGCGCATCAATTTTTCATCTGGGTTCATTTCTTCCCCAGTAAGTGGGTCTCTTAGTTTATTTTTATTGCAAAACGCTTCAACATTATCCAAGTAATTATCCATTAGCGAAATTGCTGATTCTTCATAAGAATATACGAAGGCTTTTTGAATTTCTTTCTTCGCAATTTCATCATACTCTCTTCTCGCAATGGCAATAAAATTCATATATTTATCTCGGTCTTCTTGTGAAATTGACGCATGTTGATCAAGTCCTTCTTTTAAGGCACGTAACACATCCAATGCATTTATTGAAGGCACTTCTTTTCGTATGATTGCTGAAGAAATTCTGTTAATGACATAGCGTGGATCGATTCCATTCATTCCTTCATTCGGACATTCTTTTTGGAGTTCCTCCACATCCATTTGATTGAACCCTTCGACACTTTCTCCATCGTATAGACGCATTTTCTTGATTAAATCAATACCTTGTTTTTTCGGCGCTTCCAACCTGGTTAAAATAGAAAATATAGCAGCTGCCCTTAAGGTGTGCGGTGCAATATGCACATGTGTCATATCACTTTCTTTAATCATTTTTTCATAAATTCGTTCTTCTTGACTCACTCTTAAATTATAAGGCACTGGGATGACGATAATTCTCGAATGAAGCGCCTCGTTCTTTTTATTTGAAATAAAAGAGCGATACTCTGTTTCATTGGTATGAGCGACAATTAACTCATCCGCACTTATCAATGCAAATCTACCGGCCTTGAAATTTCCTTCTTGTGTCAACGATAACAAAAGCCATAGAAATTTCTCATCCAATTTCAGCATCTCTTGAAATTCCATCATTCCACGATTGGCTTTATTCAATTCCCCATCAAAACGGTAGGCACGTGGGTCTGATTCAGAACCAAATTCCGCAATTGTCGAAAAATCGATACTGCCTGTTAAATCAGCAATATCTTGTGACTTCGGATCAGAAGGTGTATACGTTCCAATACCTACTCGTTTGTCTTCCGAGAAGAATATTCGTTCAACCATGACATCTTCTAAGCGTCCATTATATTCCTGTTCTAATCGCATCCTATTTAAAGGGGACAAACTACCTTCAATATGAATGCCATATTCATCAAAAAACTCACTTCGCAACTCTTCAGGAATGAGGTGTAATGGATCTTCATGCATTGGGCATCCTTTAATCGCATACACCGCACCCTCGTCTGTCTTCGAAAATTTCTCAAATCCACGTTTAAGCAATGTTACAATTGTCGATTTCCCTCCACTGACAGGTCCCATCAAGAGTAAAATTCTCTTTCGAACATCTAATCTCTTGGCCGCTGGATGAAAGTATTCTTCGACTAGTCGTTCAATTGCTGTTTCAAGCCCAAAGATTTCATTGCCGAAAAAGTGATACATTTTCTTTCCGTCTCTCTCTGTAAGGCCCGAACGATTAATCATATGGTAAACGCGTGAATGAGCCGTTTGGGCAACCTCTGGTCTTTCTTTCACAATGGCTAAGTATTCTTCAAATGTCCCTTCCCATTTCAGGTTGTTTTCTTCTTCAAGGTAGCTCTTTACCTTGTTTAAAATATCCATACTTCCCCTCCATTCAGGGCTTTATTAATACATAATATGAAAGGAGCGGGTTTATGATACCCGACAGATCTTCACTTTCCGTACCTTTCCTTTAACGATTGGACAACATCAGGCAGTTAGAGTAAAGAGCATTCGCATTAAACACAGCTAAAACTAGGGGACTTAAAAAGTTTTTAATCCTCAAGAATGAGATACGATTTCAATTCAAATAGTTTACAACCATAATATGGGAACACATGAAATTGGAAGAACAAAATGACCTCTTTAGAGATCTACACTTACTTACCATTATAATTTAGAAAAATCGTACATGTTTATTCCGTTTTAAACCATCTTAAGATTGCAATGAAAAGTTTAGTTGAGAGGAGTTTAAATATGGGAAAAGAGTTTAAAAAAGGACCTAATTTAAAATCAGGCTCTATGCCTCAATCGCCAAACATGCAAAATATAAAACCTGGAACAATGAAAGAAGAAATTTCAGTTGAATTAGCGGAATTAGGTAACTTGAAACCTAAACAAGAGCCCATGACACCTAATCAGCGGAAAAAGAGTGAAGAAGAGAGAACCTACTAACAAAAAACAAGGTGAATTTGAGCTACATTTCAAAGTTATGTGTCATCTTGAATCTTTACTTCTTCCCTTCTTGTGCTAGTCAAAAAGCAAAAATCGATATGTACTTGTTGATTCTTAACGAAAAACATTCTTAGTTATTTCCAAAATAACTAAGAATGTTTTTTACTCTAATTTAGAATGGATGATATTTAGC